>JASBVU010000254.1 GCA_029960905.1 Thermoanaerobacterium sp. | reverse complement strand
AACTGCTTTGTTTAATGGATGCATCATTGTTCCGATAAGTCGTTTTGCAGTATCCATTATCAAATTCGTGTCCGCATCAAGTGTTATGACATATTTTATTCTGGGCAGCTCTTCAACATTGGCACTTTTTACGTAGAAGCTGGTATCCTTTGAACCCATTAAAAGTTCATTAAACTCTACTATAGCACCTCTTTTTCTCTCCCAGCCCATATAAGCATTTTGTGTCTGACAATACACGCGTTTTCTGTGAAAATAGAAAAATATGTCTTTTCCTCCACCATATTTTTCATTAAGTTCTCTTATACCACGAAGAGCAGTATTCACTATTTCTTCGTCATCTTCCAATTTTTCTTTGTTTGTATCTTTAAAATCTCCTACAATAGCAAAATAAAGATTGTCCTCTTTATTTGAAATATATGTTACTTCTAATTGCGCTAAAAGTTCCTTAACTCTTTTTACACTTGTCAAAAGTACAGGAACTATAACCATTGTGGCAGCTTCTTTAGGTATACCATTTTTTAATTCAATTTTTGGTATTACCGTAGGCTTCTTTACATGTATTATAGTCCAATTTACTGCCTGAACTACAAACTCACTTATAGGAATTATTGAAATAGCTGCCAAGATAAATGCGTATACAATCATCAAGCCATTTAGTATTAGCAAAACCCATAAAGCAGCGGACGCAAAAAACGTCAAGGCCACAATAGATGTTATATAAAAGATTGCCATGTGTCTTTTTACAACACGACTTACTTTTACAGAATTTTTCTTATGCCCTATCTTGCTTTCCAGTATGCTTCTGCCTTTGCCTATTATATAAAATCCTACATGATTTATGTATTCCGGTTTATTATTGTCATTTAAAACTTCCCTTGCACACTCCAAGGCCTTTCTTGCAACAAACGTCTCCGATGTTTTATACCTTTTGGCTATTTCCTCAATTTGATGTCTGTAATAATCTCTAGATTCAAAATCCATCATTTCATACGTACCATCAGGATCCTGCCGCAAAATCTGTTCTACATTGCTAAGCTTCTCAAAAACCTGCGACCAATCTAACGTTGAGACATATTTAAGGCTTGTTATTGCGTTACCGATTGAAACTTGTCTTGCAGCTAATATCTGATGATCTAGTTCAACAATATCTGCAATATTAGTATCGTATTCTTGGAGGATTCTATCAATATACTGCACAATTACTGTTGTGTCGTCGCCTTCCTCCATCCTTATCCTTTGAAGCAACCTTTCAAAAAAAGATGTAGGAATCTTCCCAACAGTCAAAACTTTGTCATGTATTAATTTTTTAATATCATCAAATGTCATATTTTTGTTTGAAAATATTATATTTGCGACCTCATCTGCTTTGTTCCACTGCTTCTGCGTTATAGTTATTTTTTCAGAACTCCTTTTTATATTTTCTATTAAAGCAATTCTTATCATTAACCCAAGCGCCCATAATTCCCCACTTGACAGAAGTGACTTCGATTGATATGCATTGATGAAATCTATAATTGTGTCTTCATCAATTCTGCCATCCGTATGTGATACTAACTCCATGGCAATAGCATATACTCTCGGATAGCCTTTCAATATGCTATTTTTAAGTCCAGGAAGCCCCGAATAATAACCTTTTGATAGGCTTTTCCTAATTTCCTTAACTTGTTCTTCAATTATGTAAAAATTATCTAAAAGCCATTCTGCATCTTGCGATATGGACTGTGTCTTTTCTGCCATGTTGATATTTTTGTAAACTGATTTTATGTAACTATAGCTTTTATTCATGCGAGGTATAAGCATGTAATTTAGCTTAGTGTCTTTTATTATATAGTGGTTTTGTGCTAATTCTTGGGCGTGTTTTTTGAGCTCATCGTGGTTTAATAAAATATCATGTAAATTAGCTTCTTCATAATAATTATTTTTACTTTTTAATTTATCATAAATCATAAGCAGGAAAAGTGTAAACAATGCTCCAATTAGCATGTGTAAAAAAGTAGTCAACTCCAAGAAAAACACATCTCCTTTATCCCAAAATATACTGACAAAATTATTATTCCCAATTTCACATTATTTTTTCTCACCAATAATAAAAAATGTTTTATACTATTGCATGAGGTTAACATAAGAGGTGATAAAGTTTATTAAAGTAAAAAAAATCTATGAAATAGCAGAAAACAATGACGGATACAGGATACTCGTTGACAAATCATAGCCTCGCGGCATAAAAAAAGATGATGCGAAGTTATATAATCGCACCATCTAATACAAGGATAAAATTTTGTTATTTCCTTAAAGCTTTGGGGTAAAAATTCTTTATTACACCTTTTACAGCTTTTCCCCAACCTATCGAATAACCATCTACTGTTAAAAGTACCCATCCATCATCAATATCAACATTTAATGTTTCACCATGAATGTACGACTTTATTTCTTTATCTTTCAAATCGTAAATCATATTGACATCACCTTTTTTCAAAGACATTGCCAACCAATGTGACGGCTCAAATCTTTCTTTTTTTAATTGCCCCAAATTAAATCCTGGTTTATAAACCCTTAAGCCTGATAAGTCCATTTCATAAGGAATATGATACACATTCTGACCAATTTGCTGCAAGTTTAACTCATCTAATTTTACTTTAAGGTACTTTTTTGAAAAGTCATAAAAAAGCTGTTGTACGGCAGTTTTTTTTATGTTCGACTTTTTACTTGTTTTATTGATTTCATTAAAAGCTCCTTTTTTTCTCAATTTGGTTATAAAGTGTCCTTCACCTTTTAATAAATGTGGCCAAAGCCTAACACATTTTTTTAAGTCACTGCATCCATTGACCCATTCAGGATGGCCATTATCAAATCCCTCATGGTTATAAATTTCTATTAATTCGAAATCGCTGTGGTTTTTTAGAAAATAGTCGATTACACCTTCGTTTTCTTCAGGCGAAAATGTACATGTTGAATATACCATTATTCCACCCGGCTTTAGCATATGTGACGCACTATCTAATATCTTTTTCTGTCTAAGAGAACAACTTAACACATTTTCCAAAGACCACTCATTTATTGCCGTTTCATCTTTTCTAAACATTCCTTCACCTGAGCATGGAGCATCTACAAGTATCTTGTCAAATAGTCCTGTAAATTTGTTCTCTAATTTTTCAGGCGACTCATTTAAAATTACGATATTTCTTATACCCATCCTTTCAATGTTTTCTGCAAGAACCTTTACTCTTTTGGAATTAATCTCGTTTGACACTAATAAACCTTCTCCTTTAAGCTTTGAAGCTATGTGCGTAGATTTACCTCCTGGCGCCGCACTTAAATCTAATACAATATCTCCAGGCACAGGATTCAATGCCTCTACTACCGCCATAGCGCTTGGTTCCTGAATATAAAATAAACCAGCATCGTGGTAATAATGCTTTCCTGGTTTATCATCTTGAACATAGTAAAATCCTGTCTCACACCATGGCACTTGAGACAAATCAAATGGAGATATTTTTAAAAAGTCATCAACTGAAATCTTTAGAGTATTTACTCTAAGAGCTTTATATGGCTCGCTTTCATATACATTTATAAATTTATCGTAATCTTCATTTAAAAGCCCTTTCATTTTATTCGCAAAATCCTCTTTAATCTTTATGACCATTTCATCACCTTAATCGCCAAATTTTAATATTATTATACCTCAATTGCTTATATATGTCGCTTACTAAAGTATTAAAATCAAAAAAGAGATAGTCTAT
>JASBVU010000253.1 GCA_029960905.1 Thermoanaerobacterium sp. | reverse complement strand
TATAACTCATTATGACTACAACAAAG
Organism: Thermoanaerobacterium sp.; assembly: GCA_029960905.1. Taxonomy (GTDB): domain Bacteria; phylum Bacillota; class Thermoanaerobacteria; order Thermoanaerobacterales; family Thermoanaerobacteraceae; genus Thermoanaerobacterium. The sequence continues at coordinate 3,715 of JASBVU010000253.1, read as the reverse complement.
AAAAAGAAAGGCTTGTCTTCAACGAAAGTACCGGAAAAAGGCCTGCGGACCTGCCTAGGTCGGTGTATGTACATAAAAATGTGTTGAAGCAGTTTAGGTAATACTTGCAAGGATAAAATCGAGAAATAAGTGTTAATTTAAGAAGGAAAAACCCCCCTTAATGAAGAATAAATATAAATACTATAGCTAAATTATAGTAAAAATCTTTATTGGGGGGTTTCATAAAGTGGCAATAACAAGAAAAGTCAAATTTGAATATTTTGAAGTAGTTTATAAATTGAATGATGATCAAGATCAACAACCAGACAGACTTTTTGATTTTCTCAGGTGGTTCAAGAAAGCTCAAGGGTTATCATTGGAAGGTAGGACATTTGACTATTATAACGAAAGAGCGCGATTAGAAAAATTTTATTATAATGAGGTCAATGATTACTGGCTCCTTAACTTCGTTAGATTAAGGGAAACTAATATTCCACTAATAGGAAAAGTAGATCAAGAAGCAGAACCTATTGAATTAGATGATGATGAATTTATCGGAGAAGATGTATCTATGTTATATGATCCAAAATTAAAAATAGTTATGTTACAGAGGAATATTCATAGTTTAGGACCAAGCGGTATTGAAAGGTATTTAAATTTATTGTGGGGCTCAGAGAAAGAGGAGATTTATTTAAGACCTATTTATTTTCCTAATTCATTTGAAAAGGCACGTAATTCAAAGATATATAGAAAAATTACTGTTAGGTTTGCCCTACCTGACAATTTTAATGAATCATCCATAGAAGATTCGCCACTTAAACCTACTATACAAAGCTTTGGGAAATTTAATGGTATAATTGGAGAAGTTACTATTAGTGTAGGTCAGTCTAAAAAAGAAAATTTACATAGGGAGACCATTCATGAAACTTTAAAATTTATAGAAAATAATAGGGGAATTATTAAAAAGGCTCAGTTGACTATTAAAAAAGATGAAGAAAAAGAAGTAGAAATACTTGACTTGTTTGAAGATAAATTATATGATTATTTGATATTTACGTTACCAAATAGACAATCTTTAGCCTGTGAGTATGTCTTCCAAAAAATGATAGAAAAGTATCAAGAAAGAAGAAGTGAAATTATCAAATTAGTAAAGAGAGATGAATAATGATGTTTAAAAAAATGGATCATGAGAAATGTTGGCCGCTTTTCTTATCATTAATAATTGCTTTCTTATTTTTTGTAATAATTCCTAATAAGATAAAAATTCCTCAAAATTTTGACAATTTTTTAACAGCCGCGATAACCTTTATTTCGATAATTTTAGGTTTTTTAGGGGTTGCTCTAACTATAATATTGAGTATTAGGAATACCGAGTTGATGGAATTTATTTTCCGAAACACAAGTAGAGAAAGATTAAAAAATTATTTTAAAAATCCTATAATATCGGGATTTTTTGACGTAGTAGTTACTATCGGCTTATATTTCTTTGATATATATAAAGACTATACAATAACTACAAAATTAGGAATTACGGTAGGGAAGTGTATTTTAGTTTTATGGATTTTTTTAAGTATGTACTTTCTATTTTCTTCTTATAGAATTATTGATATAGTAATGATTATAATTTTTAAGGATCCTAAAGAAGCACAAAAAAGACCTCCAAGCGAAAAAATTGATCCTGAAGATGAAAAAGAATTAAAAAATAAATCACCAAAATTTCGTGTTAGTGAGCAATTGCAACAAAAATCTTATAAACGATTAAGGTAATAGATAAGTTGCTTTTAATAGGAGCATAAAATAAAAATGTTTTATATATGTTTTCTAAGATTTTCTAAGATTAAAACCTTAAGAAGCTGATAAAATTAATATAAAAATTAATATGCTTCAGTAAAACATAAATAATATCTATGACAGTAAGGTTCATAATAAGTACACAAAAGAGCTGAGCAAAAAACTGGGTGCTTAATAAGCCCGGTTTTTTATTTTGGTGAGGATTTTTTATGAAAGGAGATGAAAACTTGAATACTCTTTACACTGCCGGCCTAGCAGCCGGTATTTTCTTTGGGATAGTTTTAGGACTAGTAATAAGCTTTGTTATTTTACTCAGTTCCGAAAAACTATAGATGACTGACAGATGGTAAGTGTAAGCAAATATTATAGAAAACTAAAAAATACAGAAAGGTGTGATTTTCAATGAAAAAATTTAAATCCACAGAAAAAAAGTGGTTTTTCTCTTTTAATATATATCGAAAATTAGTATTGCAAAATCTATCTATACAAAAAACAAAGCATATATCTCCCGAAGCAAAAATAATAATAGGATTTTTTATTTTCTTCTTTTTATTGTTGAACATATCGGCCTATATATTTATAAAAGAAATAGTTTCTCAGGAAGCAAAAAATGTACAAATATTACCTGCATTTATTTCATTTTTAATGTTTCAAGTAACGTTTTTTACTTTAGGATCATTTTCTGACAATTCTACATCAGATATAGCTTCTTTTCTTTATTCTATTATAATTTCGGTAATTATGTATCACTTTTTTATAACGCATCCAACTTGGCTAGTCATAATTATGCTGTTGATATATACAACCATTTTATTAGAAATGCGAAAATTTCAATTATTATCTATTTTTGGCTTAATGGTTTATTCTATAATTTTAATTATACTCACATTTGGATAGAGCCAGAGCCTATCTTGTACTTCTTCGATATTTCGATTTTGCATATCTGATTTGGTAATCATACATTTCAATATAATATAAATTTTTAGATTTAAACATATCTAGCAAAAGATGTATAACTACCAATAAAATAAAATAAAACGTAACTAAAATACCCACGGAATGCCAAATACTATCCCAATTTGCACCATTCTTGAATAACTCGTAAATTATGTTGGCAAAAAAACCTATTAAGAAACTTATTATCTGTAACAATCCATTTGTAAGACTAGTTAACACAGAATTGTTTAATCTTAATTGAAAAGATTCTTTATTTACAGTACTTTCCTCGATTATTTTTAATAACCTATGTTTTTTTGATCTGACTGTTAAATTTGCGATATACGAGTCTAAATTCTTACGTATTTGAAGTTTACTAAAGCTTTTTATAATTTTTTCTATGCAAGAAGCGCTTGCTAAATAAAGTATGGTTAAGATTGTTAAGATTAAAAACAATATTTCTAGGCTTCCAAATTTTTTATTAGAAGAATAAACATTTACAATTTTTATGGAAGAAAATGCAAAAATACCGATAGAAATATAATATGTTAGATAAAAATTTCTATAAATTTTCTCCGGGAAAAAAATAACCTCTGAATATGAAAGATTGGCTTCTTGGTATATTTTTCGTATTTCTTTAAGTTTATTGCATAATTTTTTCATTACAAACACCCCTGCTTTAGTTTTGTAACTATATTATCGAAAAGTACACTAAAAAATTGAACGTATGTTTCATTTAATGGAACTTTCCCTGAAGAATTCCTGATAAGTTCCCGAAAGGGTTCTATCAGGAATTCCTCAGTTATAAGGAGGTATCGACATTATGCTTTCATCAAATTTTACTGTTAGATTTGGTGAGGTTATTGTAAGAAGCGGAATTGCCAGCATCCCGGATGCTGTTTTTTCTTTTCAAAAAGAACTAAAACTGTCGGTTGGAGAATGCTGGTTTATAGCTCAAATTCTGCGCTTTAAATGGACGACAGAACTGCCAAGACCCTCACTAAGAAAA
>JASBVU010000252.1 GCA_029960905.1 Thermoanaerobacterium sp. | reverse complement strand
GAAGAAAATTGGAAAGATTCACGAAACTTCCTTTTTTGATGGAAGTTGTTCCTAATGACTGCATAAAGCAAATAATGGATTACTTGCAAAACGGTATAAATGTTGTCGTTGAATTTGGAAATGTATCAACATTAGGTTATATGCTTGTCGCAAATATCATAACAAGACATATACATGATATGTATGTAAAAAAATCTGAAGAAGCTATAGCCAATAACGGGAAGGGCCCAATACCTTTAATCATAACAATTGAAGAGGCTCATAGATTTTTAGACCCTGCAATCTCTAAAGAGACTACTATGGGAGAAATAGCAAGGGAAATGAGGAAATACAATGTGACTTTATTGATTGTAGACCAGCGAACATCTCAAATTGATTCAGAAGTCATGTCTCAAATTGGGACGAAAATTACTTGCCGATTAGAAGATGATAATGACATTAATTCGTTTCTATCTGGTGTAAATAACGCATCAAAACTGCGAAATGTATTAGCAAGCCTTGACCAAAAACAGCAAGCTTTAATACTGGGTCATGCTGTACCAATGCCTGTTGTAATTAAAACGCGAAATTACGATCAAGAATTTTATAAAGATATTTCGACATACAATGATAATGATTTTATAGATAAGCCATTTTTAGAACTTATAGAAAAAGAAAAAATTGATGAGCTATTTCCAGGCTAACTAAAAGAAGGTGAAATAAATGATAAATATTGCACATACGGCAGATATTCACATTGGAATAGAGAATTATGGTATTATAAATAAAAAAACAGGGTTAAATACTAGATTAGAAGATTTTCTAAATGCGTTCGATCGGTTTGTAGATTATTCTATAGAGAACTGTGACATAGCAGTTATTTCAGGCGACATGTACAAATCCAGAGAACCCAATCCTACTCAGCAAAGAGAACTGGCAAACAGAATAAAACGCCTTTCCCAACATATTCCGGTTGTCATAAACAATGGAAACCATGACCAGCCAAATTCCGATTCGAAAGCAAGAGCTTTTGATATATATAAAATATTAGATGTAAAGAACGTATATGTAGCAAATAAACCTGATATTTTTCTTCTTGAAACTAAAAATGGGCCATTGCAAGTTGCATGTCTTCCATATTTTCCTAAAAGTTTTCTTTTAAAACTTGAAGAAAGTAAGAATTTAAGCATAAACGAGATAAATAAAAAAATGATTGAAAAAATAAATACTATCATTGATATTCTTACAGCAAAACTTGATCCTTCTATACCTTCAATCTTGTCAGCTCATATATCTGTCACAGGAGCTATCACTAGCAGTGAAAAAAGCATCATGATTGGAGATGAAGTTGTTGTACCGATAAGCGTAATTGCTAGACCGCAATACAAATACATTGCATTGGGTCACATACATAAATATCAAGTAGTATGGGACATGCCGCTTACCATTTACAGCGGCAGCATAGAGAAAATAGATTTTGGGGAAGAAAGAGACGAAAAAGGTTTCTGCCACGTCATTATCGATGGACAGGAGGTTACACATAAATTTATTTCAACAAATTCCAGACAATTTAAAACAATTAATATTGAGGTCAAAGATGATGTTTCTCCTACTGAAGAAATATTAGAAATGGTTAAGAAATACAATTTAAAAGAGTCAATCGTTAAATTAAATTTAAAAATCACAAAAGAGACTGACAAACATATAAGGTACAGAGAAATAAGCAAATATTTTAACGAAAATTCTTATTACTTTGTAGGCATTAAAAAAGAATTTGATGCTGATAAAGGTGCTTTAAGAAATCCTGAAATAAATGAACAGCTTAATCCGATTGACGCTCTATCAAAATATTTTTTATCAGTTGATTTAGATGTTGATAAAAGCGAACTTCTAAAAAGAGCTTCCCTCTTATACAAAGAATTAATAGAAGAGGTGAACAGATGAATGGTTCCAATAAGGCTTACTTTAAAGAATTTTATGTCTTATTCTGAAAATGAAGTAATGGATTTTACAAGATTTCATATTGCTGCAATTACTGGCAAAAATGGAAATGGCAAGTCATCACTTTGGGACGCCATAACATGGTGTATTTGGGGAAGAGCTAGAGGTTTGGATGGTGCAGGTAGAGGCAGTGATGATCTTATAAGAATTGGCGCTGACGAAATGGAAGTAGAATTCATATTTAAGATAAATAATACTAAATATCGAATTTTAAGAAAGAAAAAGAGAAATTCAAGCTCTATTCTTGAGTTCCATATAATAAACGATGATGGGACATTAAAATCATTGACACAAGAAAGATTAGAAGATACAAGAGATAAAATTGAAAGCACCATCATGCTAGATTATGATACTTTTGTCGCTTCATCTTTTATGCCGCAAAATAAATATGGTTTTTTTTCAGAGGCCGATTCGACAAAAAGAAAGGAGATATTTTCTGAAGTTCTTGGTTTAGATATATATGATAAATTACAGGAAAAGGCTAAAATAAAACGCAACGAATACGAGAAAAAAGTGAATATTGTAGATGAACAATTAAAACTTTATTCAAATGAGGTAAAAGATAAAAACGAGTTAGTTAACAAAAGAGATGAACTTTTAAAAAAATGCAGTGAAAAAAAATCCGAAATTGACAAATTGAATATTAATTTGAACGAATTAGATGAAAAGAAGCGTCAAATGGATGATAACATAATAAAATACAACGAATACAGCGAACGAATAAAGTTTAACCAAAAAGTAATTTCAGAATACAAAACCATGATAGAAGATATCGAAAATAAAATAAATGATGTAAATAATCTTTTAAACGATGAAAACACAATTATTGAAGGATACAATACGTTCAAATTGCTAAAAGAGCAACTGAAAGAACTTGATGAAAAATATATTGAATTTAATCAGCTTGAAAGAGAAAAAATTCAAATTGAAAACGGCATAACTTTATTGAAAAAAGAAACTCAGTTAGATCTAAAAAATTTGCAGTCTAAATACAATGATGGTCTACTAAGATATAATGAATTAGAAAATAATGCGTCGAAATTGCAAGAACTGGAAAATGAGTTGGAAAGAATCGGTGATTTACAAGAAAAAATAAATTTAAATGATGAAGAAATACAAAAATCTAATCAAAAAATAGCCGAATACAAGGCTTTATTAGACAATTTTAATAAAAAGATAGAAGAACTTAAAGAAAATTACAACGCAATATTGAAAACTGATGCAAAATGTCCATTGTGCAATTCTCCGCTTGATGAAAATAAGAAAAGGATTTTGTTGAATGATATTAAAAATAAAATAAATGAAATAACAAATAAAGTATACATTATAAGAGACGAAATTTTAAAAGAGCAAGACAACGTAAAGTTTTTGAAAAGAGAACGTGAAAATATGCTAATGCTTCAAAATAAAAGAGAAAGATTGATAGCTAATGTTGATTCGTTGAAAAATACTATTACTGAAAAAGAAAGTTTATTAAACTTATTAAAAGAATTAAAGAAAAAAATTGTTGATACTAATAATTATTTAGCAAGTGACTCCTTTGCATCTGGTGAAAAAGAAAAGTTATCCAATATTGAGACTAAACTAAAAAATTTAAACTTTTCAATGGAGCTTTATGAAAGCATAAAGAATAAATATGAAGAATATAGAGACTTTGAAAAAAGATATGAAAGACTCTGTAATTCAAAGCGGAATCTATCTGATTATCAGAGTACATATCAAAATTATAAAAAGACAATTGAAATCTATTCAGAATACCTAAATAAAGATAAAGA
>JASBVU010000251.1 GCA_029960905.1 Thermoanaerobacterium sp. | reverse complement strand
TCTGATATAGCATCTTCTATTGCTTTAACACTTATATCTTTTGATATGCTTTCTACTTTTTCAAATATTTCATCTAAACTTTTTCTCATACTACTGTATCGCTCCTTCATTGGATCACCTCCATATTGTATATTTGAAATTCAGGTATTGACATACCTGAATTTCAAATTTTATATAGCCACTACATACTATTTTACAATAAGAACAGAACATTTTGCGTGCCTTGCTATGTTTTCTGCAACATTTCCAATTATAAATCTTTTCACACCACTAGTACCCTTTTCACCAGTAACTATTAAGTCACATGCTTTTTTCTCTGCATAATGAATTACAGCATCTACAGGATGACCTGTTATAACTTCTGTATTTATTTTTATTCCTTTTTCATTAGCAACTTTTTTCGCATTACCAAGTATCTTACCATAATACAATTTTGCTGATTTTATAGTCTCATCTACTTCATCTTTTGAATTAACAAATTCAGGAATACTTGCAACTGATATTAAATATATTTCACTATCGTTCATTTGAGCTAATTCCAAGACAAGTTCAAATGCTTTATTTGCATAGTCCGAACCGTCATACGCAAGTAAAATTCTCTTAAACATTATTATCCTCCTCTTTTATATCATAATATTCTGGTCTATAGAATTTTTCTGCAATTAAAGTGGGTACAATTGCACTTAAAATAACTACAGTAACAAGAACAGTATATTGATTATTGGTTATTATTTTATGAGATAATCCAAACATTGCAGATATAGTTCCAAAAGTTAGTCCTGTCGACATTAGTAGAGTCGTATACATTCCTTCTTTATTTGTAAATTTAAATAACATAGTAGAAGGTTTTACTGCTATATATTTTGTTACCATCTTAATTAATAGCAATACAACGATTAAAAGTATATTTGCTATTACATTTGGTAAAGAAACATATAATCCAGCTTTAATAAAATAAAATGGTGTGAAAATTGCAAAAGCAATTGCTCTCATACGAAATAATAAATTCTTTTCCTTTAAGAAAAAACCAGATACTACCAACCCAAGTACATAAGCAGGTAAGACAGCCTCACTATTTGCCATTGATGCCAATCCACCAGTCAAAAATAGTAAAAAGAATAGATATTTTATTTCCAATTGACCTACTCTGTTTCCATACATGGCAAAAAATTTCTTAGTAAAAGTCGGCATAAACGTCGCTACCAATATTGTAATGAATATAAATAACACCATCCATTTGTTGTAGTTTGCAAAAAGTATTCCAAGAACTAATACTGTAGCAAGATCATTGATAAAGCAAGCTGCTAAAATTATTTTACCAAGTTCAGTCTCGTTAAGTCCACTTTCTACCATTACAGCATACACAACTGCAACAGAAGTTGTTGACAATGAAATACCAGCAATTTCGGCTGCCTTAATTGACCACCCTGAGACAAAATATGTGAAAGCAAAAGCTCCTACAAAAGGAAAAATGAAAGCTAATAGCCCTATTGTAAGACTTTCTTTTAGTTTTGATTTTAATACAATAGGGTCAACTTCTGCACCAGCTAAAAATGTCAAAAACACGCTTCCAACGCCACCTAAGAAGTCGATCCAATTATTTGTTTGAAATCCAAGATAATTACCGGCAACAACTCCTACCAGAATTTCGATCAATGATATTGATATACCCGTCCAATCTGCTACGAGTCCTGCAATCAAAGCTAAACCTAACCACCAACTATAAGTCAACCACATTAGTACAACCCCCTAATTACTTCATTATTTATAAATATTCTTGCTATGATGGTAGGAGCTATCAGCATCATGATGCATTCAAGCGAGCTCCATCGCCGAACATTACAATTTTCTTAATATCACCCCCTATAAAACGAAATAGTTCCTACTGGTTTTTAAACCACGTAGGAACTATTAGCCTTGCAGCAATTTAAGTGAGTTCCATCACCTTGATGAAGTTGTTATTATAATTATAACCAAAACATCAATTTTTTTCAATATTTTTTTACGTTGTTATGATAAACTATAACTTTTATCTCAATTCTCTTTAAATATTTTCTTATACAAATCCTCGCCATAGCTTGTCTTAAGCGGTTCACCCTCAACTAATTTAAAAGATCTTTCACCATTAGGCTTTCTTTCGGCTCGCAAAAAAATCGCATTATCCAATTTTTTATCGTACAAGCTGCGAGATAATTCATAAAGATGAGTGACAAAAAATATTTTTACTCTGGCTTCCAGCAATGCGCTTATTATTTGTCTTGAAATCTCTGAGCCATCTCTTTCATTTGTAGCCGCAAACGATTCATTAAAAAGTATCATGGAATTCTTCCTTACATTATCGACAATATCACTCATCCTGCTTAATTCTTCATCCAATTTGCCGCTGTTCATCTCATCGTCTTCTTCTCTTTTAAAGTGTGTAAATAAGCCAATACATATATTTGATGAAAATTTTTCTGCCGCCACAAACATACCGCACTGCATCATTAACTGCGCCAGCCCAATGCTTCTTAAAAATGTCGTTTTTCCCCCTTGATTAGCACCTGTTATGACAAAAAGGTCTTTTTTGTCCGCATTCAAATCATTTGACACTACTCTCTTTTTCGTTGTCAGAGACAAGCTTATATCATATAGACCTGAAAAAGAGTGTCTCCTATTTTCTGCAGATAAAGGTACAGGAAAGCATATAGGTTCACCTATTTTAGTAAGTTCTTCATACAGATTAATGCATCCTACATAAAAAGCCAATTCTGTTTTAAGCATTTTAAAAAAACCATTAATATGATCTGCAGACTGCGCTAAAGCATTTGCTGCAAGGTTTATGCCTCTATCTTTTAATTCTGATAAAGCCTTCATTCCATTTTCATCCCGATCAGCGATGTAAAATGTAAAGGCCGTAGTCTTTTTTGAAAAAATCTTTTCAATTAAACTCTGTTTGATTTCGTTAGGTCTTCTGAGAATATAATTAATCCCTTTATTGCCTTTTCCTAATTCCGCACTTATCAATACCCCATTTTCAAATTTCAATTCTTTTAAATGTGTTTTTACAGTTTCGATGTACTCATCATTTAACTCTTTTTGTAGCATTGAAAATAATGATTTAAAACCTTCTGATTCAAACCTATGAAAATTTTCTTCCGCAATCTTTCTCAATTTAATAAGCATATCAATATACATGTACATAAGTTCAATGGAACTATGCAAAATTGATGACGGATAGCTACTAAAGATGCTCCAAAAATTTTTCTTTTCATTTTCTAATGTTTCAACCGCGATGTCATAAATGCTCCTTATTATAGAAGGATGTTTTAGACAATCTTTGAGAATGTCCTGACGATAAATTATCTCATTTACATCATTCAGACTTGTTAGAATGACTTTGTAAGCTACATCATACAAAAAATCATCACCTTTTGCCATAGCATCAATTACAACATTCAATCCCAAATCCTGTACCAATATTTGTTCATTCCATGGCAATTCCTGCTTCACATTAAAATCCCGATTTTTATACAGTAAAAATGTCTTCATTCTTTTACACGCTCCTTGATATGCTCATAGGTAAGTCTGTATTTTTCTGCAATTGTAATGGCATAAGATAATCCGTCAGCAGGTTTTCGTACAACTTTGTAAGTTCTAAGTGAAGGATTGTCCGGCACCACCATGCTAACTACGCTTACAGCCTTTTCGCTATAAGTCGATAATTCATCTATAAATGTCACCCAAACGCAAAGCAAATCCAGATCTATAATTCTATCCAT
>JASBVU010000250.1 GCA_029960905.1 Thermoanaerobacterium sp. | reverse complement strand
CCGATTTCATCATTCCCCTTCACATCAACTTTGTAATCAAATTTGCCTTCGGATATTATCTTTGTGGCATCTGTAAGCCTTTTTAAGGGCTTAGTTATAAATGCAGCGACTATAAGGCTTAATATGCTTACGATAGAACCTATCGCAGTAAATGTGTATATCATCTGCATTTTAATAGAGTACAAAAAATTCATCACATCGTCAATAGACGTAGATAATAGGACGCTGCCTACAATCTCATTTTTAAGCGTAACAGGAACAGCAGAATACATGGTCCAACCAGAACCAGTAATATAGTGGATGCTTGTAGAACCTGTCCCTTTTAAAGCCGACTTAATATCACTGTAATTATTTATGTCTTTGCCCTCAATGCCGCCATTCCCTGCAGAATCAACTATCACTTTCCCATTTACATCAGTAAAAAGGATCCTTGAATTAATCTGGTTTGCATAATCAACAATCGTAGGCTCAATCAAATATGACGAGACACCTATAAATTTAGAAACCAAATTTGCAATCATGTTGGCCTGTGTCAAATTAGTGACCCTTTCGTTTGCAAGATAGCTTTCATAAATATTGTTGAAAAGATAAATGCCTGTAGAAGCCAGCGAAACTATGAGAATAATAAAATAAATCGAAAATATCTTCCACCTTAAACTCAACGTATCACCCTATTTCATGTAGTAGCCAGAGCCCCACTTGGTAAAAATGTGTTTAGGATTTGCTGGGTCATCTTCTATCTTCTCTCTAAGCTTTCTTATGTGGACATTTACGGTATTCGTATCTCCATAAAAGTCAAATCCCCATATTAAGTCCATCAGTTTATCCTTAGAATACAGCTTTCCCGGATTCGAAGCTAAAAGAACTAATAAGTCAAATTCTTTGTTTGTAAGATCGATATCTTTGCCATTCTTCTGAACTATTTTGTCAGGAACATTTATCGTAATATCACCTAATTTGATTACATCGTGTTTTTTTACATAAGGCGTCGTTGTCCTTCTAAATAAAGCTCTGATTCTGGCAATCAATTCCCTCGTATTAAAAGGCTTTGCAAGGTAATCATCTGCTCCCATCTCAATGCCTACTATTTTATCCACATCTTCACCTTTTGCCGTAAGCATTATTATAGGTATATTTGAAAATGACCTTACCTCTTTGCAAAGTGTAAGACCGTCAATTTTCGGCAACATCAAATCTAATATTACTAAATCATAATTGCCATTTTTTATTTTTTCCAAACCTTCTTCACCGTCATAGGCACAATCGACGTAGTATCCTTCTTGAATGAGGGATAGCTTCAACCCTTTTACAAGCATTTCTTCATCATCAATAATTAAAATGTTTTCCATAGCCGATACCTCCATTTTTAGTATATCATATTCTATGCAAAAATTGTATATAATTGATTTTATGTTTAAATAAGTCTACAATTTAATTGAGGTGATAATATGAGGATACTGATTGTCAATGGCAGATTATTAGTTGACGGAAATGTAGTAGATGGCAAAGATGTATTAATTGAGGGAAATAAAATAAGCGCTATCGGTAAGGGCCTTTATGGAGACAATATAATAGATGCTAAAGGAAACTACGTGTCACCGGGATTCATAGACATACATATACATGGATCTGCCGGATTTGATACAATGGACGGAACTTTCAAAGCAATAAATACAATATCGAAGTCTATAGCAATGCACGGCACCACGTCTTTTCTTCCTACGACGATGACAGAAGATAAAAGTAAAATCAGAAAAGCTATTAAAAATGTGTTTGATAATAAAGATCGTGTTGAAGGTGCCGAAATTTTAGGCATCCATATGGAAGGGCCTTTTATAAACCCAAAACAAAAAGGAGCGCAAGATGACAAATTCATTCTCAAACCTACAATAGAAAATTTCAATGAAATCTGTGGCGACTACATGGATATTGTAAAACTTGTCACAATAGCGCCTGAAGTGGAGGGTGCAGTGGAACTTATACGCTATTTAAAAGAAAAAAACATTATCGCATCGATTGGACATACCGATTCTACTTATGATGATGTAGCTTTAGGATACAAAGCAGGTATAACACACGCCACACACGTCTTTAATGCTATGAGAGGATTTCACCACCGTGAAGTAGGAACAGTAGGGGCTGTTTTCGATCTTGACATAAGCGCAGAAATAATCGCTGATGGAATACACTCTGTCTTTCCAGCTATAAGGGCACTTATAAAGCTAAAAGGCAAAGAAAAAATAAATCTCGTGACAGATGCGATGATGGCAGCAAACTTAAGCGACGGACTTTACCAGTTGGGTGGTCAAGATGTATACGTCAAAGACGGTGCTGCAAGGCTAAAAAGCGGAGTCTTGGCAGGAAGCACCCTTACATTAGATAAGGCTGTGAAGAATATTTTCTCTAATACAGACTTGTCACTACCTGAATCCGTTGCACTGGCATCTTACAACAGTGCAAAAGTAATAGGATTTGATGACAGAAAAGGCCTCATAAAAGAAGGATACGATGCAGATATCATAATCTTTGATGAAAATATTGAGATAAAGAAGACAATCGTCGGTGGAAAAATCGTTTATGAAAAAAAATAGCCTTATTGGCTATTTTTTTCTTCACCGTATCCTGTTGATTCTCTGACGATAAGCTGATGAGGCAAAACCACGTGCATATCATCAATCGGCTCTTTAGCAAGCAATTTCGTCATAAGTCTCATGCTTACAGCACCTATATCGTATGCAGGTCTTTGTATAGTAGTTATGGTCGGCCTAAACATGTATGAAAGATACGTGTTGTCAAATCCGATAACATGAATATCTTCCGGTACACTAAATCCAGAGTCAAATATGGCGTTTATGGCAGCAGCAGCCATTTCGTCTGAAGCTGCAAAAACAGCGTCAACATTGTTCTCCAAAAGCTTTAACATCGCAAGATATGCTTGCCTTGCTTTGAAGCTGCCTTCTACCACAAGCGACGGCTTAAATCTTATTTTCGCCTCCGATAGAGCTTCTTTGTATCCATTTATCCTCTGAACGCCTCCGATAGGATCATCAGCAGGTCCCGATATCATGCCTATCTTCTTGTGCCCTAAAGAAATCAAATATTTTACAGCATCATAGGAAGCCTTTTTGTTGTCTATGTTGACATTAGGAAACTCTGACTCAGCGTCTTCTGTGCCAGCTAAGACAATCGGTATACCTATGTCTTTTAGCTGCTGTTTTACTGAATCTCTAATAATATCTCCCATGTATATGATGCCATCAACTTGCTTTTCGCTAAGTATCTCTATATAATTCATCTCTTTTTCTTCTTTTTGGTCTGTATTGCACAGAAATATATTGTAAGAATACATGCTGGCAATATCTTCTATGCCTCTTACAACTTCAGGATAAAAAGGACTTGATATGTCAGGCACAATAAGCCCTATTGTGTGAGTCTTCTGTATCTTCAGGCTTCTAGCTAAAGCATTTGGCTTATAGCCTGTCTTTTTTATGGCATCCAACACTCTTTGCTTTGTCTCATCAGTGACAACAGCACTGTTATTTAAAACTCTTGACACGGTAGCTATAGAAACTTTCGCTTCCCTAGCCACATCTTTAATAGTAGCATTCACTCTTTACCACCTCTAAGTTATCGTTTTCTCATACCTTATGGATATTTTACTTTTTTAATGAAAATTTGTCAATAGATTTTCGAAAAAATTTTACATTGTTTTTCATAAATCAACAAAAAAAGACGAAGATCATCTATCTTCATCTACATCATCA
>JASBVU010000249.1 GCA_029960905.1 Thermoanaerobacterium sp. | reverse complement strand
CTGTTGTTGCGACTTCCATGCCCTTTGATACAGCAAGTTTTACTTTATAATTTGACACATCGCTGTAAAATGGATCACCTAATGCATAGTAGGGATCGTTGTTCCAACCGTTTTGGTCATATACTGACAAAATAGGGTAAAAATTTGTCACTTGGATAGTATTCTTACCATATCCAAATCTGCCGCAAGATGGAGGAATCTGAACTTTAAAGTCTATAGCAAATTTTATCCTGTCGCCTTTTCCCAACTTCTTTGGAAGAAGTATTTTTAAAATCTCACCTGTTTTTTGATCAATGCTGTATGCAGCTTTTGTATTTTTACCAAAAGTCACCCCATTTATCTCTATATACCCTGGCTTAAATCCATTTGGATATGCTAAACCTATCTCTTCTTTTGTAAATGGAACCTTATCTTTATCTTTAAATGCGTTGGGATATAAATGCATGTACACCTCACTTAAATTCACATCATCTGTGTTTATAAAGTCTACCACTTCTGTTCCAATAATAGTTTTATCTTTATCGTTGTACTTTAGATCCATATTGTACACCGTCGTGTTGCTGTTTTTAATGGGCGCAAAATAGATAAGTAGCCCGATGGTAGCAACAAGGATTACCAGCCATATATATTTTTTACCTTTCATTAAATCAGCTCCCCCATATTATTGTTCACTATATATTAATACGAAACCACAAATATTAGAACATAATTTGCTTAAGTAGAAACACATATTTACTTCCCCAACATATATTGATTATGAATCTAAAAGGGGAGGGATAAAATATGCACTTTATTTATTCACAGTTCATCGCTTTAGCCAACAACATAGACAACATAAGCGTCAGAATAGCCTACAGCGTAAGAGGAATAAAAATCACCGCAGTAAAAAATTTGTGGATATCCCTGATAACATTTATAATATCATCCATCGCCGCCATGTCTGGCAACATAATATCTGGAGTACTTAGTAAGCATATAAGCTCCATATTGAGCATGATTCTCTTCATCTCTATAGGCCTTTGGATAGCTATTGAACCGTATTTTAAAAAAAGCACTGACAATTCTTATGATATAAACGACAAAGCGAAGAACATATACGACATATTGAAAAAGCCTGAGGAAGCCGATGTGGATGATTCTAAAGACATTGACTTTAAAGAGGCTACATTTCTAGGCGTCGCCCTTTCTATAAACAATATTGGAGGGGGATTAAGCGCTGGTATGATAGGACTAAATTCTTTTTTTATAGGATTTCTGTCTGCTCTTATAAGTTTCATAGCCTTATGGATTGGAAATTATGTGACAGACTTTTTAAATAGATGGAACTTCAAAAGAAAGGCAACAATCATTGCTGGATTGATATTAATACTCATAGGCATAAAACAGGTAATATAATAAAGCGAAGTATATTAAAGCAAAAAGGCGTCATTGTTGATGCCTTTTTTGCTTTTTTACCATGTTTAACAATTGCATAATAAACTTTTAACATATTTTACATACATATAATATCTATTTAACACAAAAGTATTATCATTTATTTGGAAAAAAATAAAGAAAGGGGTTTAGTCATGAAGAGGTTTTTATCTTTTATCGCCGCATTAGCAATGGGACTCTCCATTTTTGTAGCACAAACTTCAATTTTTGCAGAATCAAATACCACAGGTGCAACAAGCTTACCAGATCACATTACACTTACTTGGACCCAAGATCCTACTACAACTCAGACAATAACATGGAGGACAGACGCAACAGTAAACTTAGGCCAAGTTCAGTATGGAAAAGACCCATCGTTAAAAGATGCCAAAACAGTTGATGCTACAGTGCAAAAATTCTCATCAGATTTAGGAGATATGAACATTCACTCAGCGACTTTGACAAGTTTAGATCCCGGAACTAAATACTATTACAGAGTGGGATATGGCAACAACTTTAGCAGCATATATAGTTTTACGACAGAAGCAAAAGATACAAATTCATTTAAGTTTTTAATATTTGGCGACAGTCAAAGCGGAGTAGCAACAGATCCACAATATGGTCCATGGAAGACTACGATACATAATGCGTATAACGCAAATAAAGATGCGAAGTTCTTCGTAAATGTAGGGGACCTTGTCGAAATCGGGCAATTGTATACCCACTGGAACAACTGGTTTGATGCAGCAAAAGGCGTTATAGATACAATACCAGAAATGCCTGTGGAAGGCAACCACGAAACATATCAATCATCAAATTACGATTCAGGTAAGCCAAAAGATTTTGTAAACCAGTTTCCAGTTCCGCAAAATGGTCCTGATGGTTTAAAAGGACAAGTTTACTCTTTCGATTACGGAAATGCACATATAGTGATGCTTGACAGCCAAGAGGATGAAGAAGAAGGTGTTTCAGGCGACATATTAGAAGCCCAAAAAGCGTGGCTTGATAAAGATTTAAGCAGCACTAATAAAACATGGAAACTGGTCTTTTTCCATAAGACGCCGTATTACAATAAAGCAACTCGATCAAATGAACAGATAAAAGCAGCATTTCAACCTATATTGGACAAATACCATGTAGATGTGGTCTTTAACGGTCACGATCATGGTTATTCAAGGACATATCCAATCAAAAATGATCAATATGTAAAAAGCCCTGCAGACGGAACCGTATATGTTGTAACAGGAAGAAGCGGCAACAAATATTATCCAGATCTCTCACAGAAAGTATGGGATGCCTTTTTCTATGATCCCCAAGACCAGCCAAATTATATTGTAGCTACCATTAATGGCAATACGCTTACGATAAAAGCCGTAAAGCAAGACGGAACGCCTATCGACACGTATTCAATAACAAAAAATCCTGACGGAACAGAAACAGATTCTCCTCAGACTGTAGTCCCAACAAAATACAATGCAACTATGCTAACTATATACGGAAACATGCTTCAGCAGCCTTTTATACCTTCAAATCCTAAACAAATAAATGGCAAATGGTACGTACCTGCAAGAGCATTTATGCAATACTTAGGCAGTAACGTAGATTGGAACACAAATGGCACAATAAGTATAATATATGGAAAGACTCAGGCAAACTTGAACATAGGTAGCACTAAAGCACAATTAAACAGCAAAACATTGGCAATTCCAGACGCAATAGTATTAAACAATGGCTTAACGTGGATATCAGCAGACGACTTAAAAGCACTTTTTGGTTTCAACTACAAATACGATTCAAATACAAACATGTTGATGTTTGTAAAATAAACTTTGACAAATCCTGTGTTTTTATTAGTCAGACGACATTCATCACCCACTTATAGAAGTTGGCGACTCTGTCTCAGATTAAATCCTGCATTTTTATAATGGCTGTCACTAATGCTTCCCCACGGTTTTTAAGATACAGCCATATTACCATATCCTTATTTTTATCATAAAAATACCGCTTTGGCCTATCACGCCTTAGCGGCTTTATTAATGAGATACTACATCAAGTTCTGTTACAATATCTTTAATCGGCTTTCCATCCAAAATGAAATCATTAATAAATTCATTAATGCCGTTAAATATCTGTTCTGTCTCTTGTTTGTAGCTTTCTGAAATAAACACTTTTTCGCCGTCAAAGTATAGAGAATATTCTTTCTCCACATGCTTGAATATTATCTCGCCAATATCATCTATGTCGGTTATAAATTCGTCCAGGTTTTTATACTTATCATAAGGTATCATGTTTTACCATCATCCTAAACATCTTTAATCATTTCTTTTTCCTGCTCATTCAACTTATACCATTTTT
>JASBVU010000248.1 GCA_029960905.1 Thermoanaerobacterium sp. | reverse complement strand
TAAGGATTATCAACGACTATATCGCAATCGTCGGCTCTACCAATTGTAGTCACTTCAAAAAGATTGAAACTGCCCATGCCTGAAAGAGAGACTAATTTCGCCTTTGTGACCTCTCTCTCTTTTCTCACACCTTTAATGTCAAGGTAAATAATTTTAAAAACTCTGTACAAAAAAAGATATATAAGCAGTAATAATACATATTTTAATATGTTTGCTGCCAGTTGATACATAAAAACACCTCATTATCTGGCAAGAATTTTTTTCAAAAATTGCCCGGTATACGATAAGCTGTTTTCTGCCACTTCCTCTGGTGTGCCAGTAGCCACAACAGTTCCTCCTCTGTCTCCACCCTCAGGTCCCATATCGATGATGTAATCAGCAGATTTAATGACGTCTAAGTTGTGTTCTATCACAATTACAGTATTGCCACCGTCCACAAGCCTGTTTAGCACATCCAAAAGTCTATCAACATCTGCAAAGTGAAGTCCCGTAGTAGGCTCATCAAGTATATACACTGTCTTGCCTGTAGAGCGCCTTGATAATTCAGTTGCCAATTTTACTCTTTGGGCCTCACCACCAGAAAGCTGTGTAGAAGGCTGCCCCAACTTAATATACCCCAGTCCAACATCGTTTAATGTCTCCAACTTGCTTTTTATCCTTGGTATGTTTTTAAAAAATTCCAATGCCTCTTCCACCGTCATATTTAAGACATCAGATATATTCTTACCTTTGTATTTTATATCCAAAGTTTCTCTATTATACCTGTTGCCTTTACATACTTCACATGGAACATATACATCTGGAAGGAAATTCATTTCAATCTTTATTATGCCATTGCCACTGCAAGCCTCGCACCTTCCGCCTTTAACGTTGAAGCTAAAGCGACCAGGTTTATAGCCTCGCATCTTAGCATCTGGTGTATTTGAAAATAGCTCTCTAATAGGATCAAATACACCTGTATACGTGGCTGGATTTGATCTAGGCGTTCTTCCTATAGGTGACTGATCAATGTTTATGACCTTGTCTATATGCTCAATTCCTTCTAATGCAGCATATTTCCCAGGCAAATCTTTAGCTTTGTACAATTTTTGTGCCAGAGCTTTATAGAGAATTTCGTTTATAAGTGTACTTTTGCCTGATCCAGACACGCCTGTTATGCATATCAGTATGCCAAGTGGAAATGTGACATCTATATTTTTCAAGTTGTTCTCAGCCGCACCGCGAACTGTCAAGTAGTTGCCATTAGGCTTCCTTCTCATCTTAGGAACATCGATTTTCTTCTTTCCGCTTAAATATTGACCAGTAAGAGATTCTTCACATGCCATGATATCTTCCACTGTTCCGACAGCAACGATTTTACCACCGTGCTCTCCAGGCCCTGGACCTACATCAACGATGTAATCTGCAGCAAACATCGTATCCTCGTCGTGCTCAACCACAATCAGTGTATTTCCTTGATCCTTTAACTTCTTAAGGGAATTTAAAAGCCTTTCGTTATCTCTTTGATGGAGTTCTATACTTGGCTCATCTAGTATATAAGTAACTCCTACTAGTCCTGAACCTATCTGGCTGGCAAGCCTTATCCTCTGAGACTCTCCACCTGACAATGTACCTGCATTTCTTGAAAGAGTAAGGTAATCCAGTCCTACGTCTTTTAAGAAATTAAGCCTTGCTTTAATCTCTTTAATTATCTGATGTGCAATAAACTCTTCTCGTTCTGTCAATTTAAGCTCATCCATAAATTGCAGAAGTTCTGTCACAGAAAAATCTGTCATCTTGTTTATAGGTAAACCACCTACAGTGACAGATAGAACTTCAGGTTTTAGCCGGGCACCATGGCAGTCTGGGCAGACGATTGGTCTCATGTATTTTTCTATTTCTTCCCGCATAAAGCTTGAATTAGTGGAATTATACCGTCTCTCTAAATTATTTACTATTCCCTCAAATCCATGCCTCTTGCCGTTTTTATCTTTCCCGTACAGCAATACATTCATTAAATCGTCGCTGTACTCTTCTAATGGAGTATCCTCGCTACATCCATAGCTCTCTACAAGGCTTAAAATATTTTGATATGTGTAACTTTCCTGTGAAACGATAAATCCAGAAAACACTCCATCTTTCAACGACTTACTTCTATCTCTTATAAGCAAATCAGGATCAATTCTCATAAACTCTCCTAAACCAGCACACGTTGGACAAGCACCGTAAGGACTATTAAAAGAAAACATTCTTGGAGAGAGCTCTTCAATGCTTATGTTGCAATCCGGGCATGAATACTTCTCAGACATTGTAAAACTTTCTCCGCCTATAACATCAATTGTAACAATCCCATCTGACAGCTTTAATGCTGATTCTATTGAGTCAGTCAATCTCGACTCAATATGGGGTTTCACAATTATTCTATCTATTACAACCTCAATCGTGTGTTTTTTATTTTTCTCCAATTTTATGTCTTCACTTAGATCGTACATTATCCCGTCTATTCTCACTCTGACGTATCCGCTTTTCTTTACATCTTCCATAAGTTTCTGGTATTCGCCTTTGCGCCCTCTTATGATTGGCGAAAGGACTTGTATCCTCGTGCCTTCATCTAACTTCATTATTCTGTCCACCATCTGATCAACTGTCTGCATCGAAATCTCTTTGCCACATTTAGGGCAATGTGGTATACCTATCCTTGCGTACAATAACCTTAGATAATCATATATTTCTGTAACAGTCCCTACTGTCGAGCGGGGATTTCTATTCGTAGTCTTCTGATCTATGGATATTGCAGGTGACAAACCTTCAATGTACTCCACATCTGGTTTGTCCATCTGTCCTAAAAATTGTCTTGCATAGGCAGATAGAGACTCCACATATCTACGCTGCCCTTCCGCATATATTGTGTCAAATGCCAATGACGATTTTCCCGAACCAGAAAGTCCGGTTATGACGACAAACTTGTCTCTCGGTATTTCAACGTCAATATTTTTCAAATTATGGACTTTTGCACCTTTAATCACGATTTTATCTATTGCCAATTTGCTTCTTCCTTTCATAAGTGTAAAAAGTCGCGATAATATCTATATAGCATTTTTCATCATCTTTTGAAGCTCAAATATCCTATCTCTAAGTTTTGCGGCTTTTTCAAATTCAAGGTCTTTTGCTGCTTTTTTCATCTCTTTTTCAAGTTCATTTATCATTTTTTCAATAGATAACTTGTCTATTACTTCTGCTTTCTTCACTTTATAAGTACCCTTATCCTCGGCTACTTTTGTAGCCTCTATTACATCTCTTATTCCTTTTACAATCGTCTTTGGCGTAATGCCGTGCTTTTTATTGTACTCCATCTGTATGGCTCTTCTTCTGTTGGTTTCATTTATGGCGTTTTTCATAGATTCTGTTACAGTGTCTGCATACATGATGACTCTTCCTTCCGCATTTCTTGCAGCACGCCCTATGGTTTGTATAAGTGAAGTTTCAGAACGCAAAAAGCCTTCTTTATCTGCATCGAGAATGGCAACTAAAGCCACTTCAGGCAAATCCAAACCCTCTCTCAATAGATTTATTCCAATTAGGACGTCAAACTTGCCAAGCCTCAAATCCCTTATTATTTCCATTCTCTCTATCGTCTCAATATCCGAATGAAGGTATTTGACCTTTACACCCATGTCCCTAAAATAATCTGTCAAGTCTTCAGCCATCTTTTTTGTCAAAGTCGTGACTAATACTCTGTATCCTTTTTCAGCAGTCATTTTTATCTCACTTAGTAGATCATCTACTTGTCCTTTAACAG
>JASBVU010000247.1 GCA_029960905.1 Thermoanaerobacterium sp. | reverse complement strand
TGGTTTTAATCTCATAATATCCCTCCTCGAAATTTGTTAGCACTCATTCATGACGAGTGCTAATCATCACACTTTTTATATTAGTTTAATTACAAGTTCATGGCAAACTCCAAATTTCTCTAATTTTTGCCGTTTTAGACGATTATTATAGATTTTTCCCATTTATCTTCTATTTATACCGTTAATATTTAATTTACGCAAAAAATGCAGGCTTTAGCTGCCTGCAACATTATTTGCATTGCCATTTGAACTTTGCTGCTTTAGATAATTTATCATGTTGTACATAAACTGCTGTTGTTCTTTCGTAAGCATTGATTTAAGACCGTTTACAACCTCTGATTGTTGCTCTGTAAGCCCAAGATTTTTCGATACATCATCATTTTTCGCTTCCTTTTCGTCATCGTTACTTTTTATATCTTCTAAATCATCCGCATTTGCAGCATCTTCTGCACTCTTAATTTCTTCTGCTTTCATAGATTCTTTAAAATCCTCAATAGAGTTATTTTTTGTATCATCTTTATCGCTTCCTTCCGCTTTCTCGTGCCTCACTTCATTATTTTTAGAATTCATAATGCTTTCAGCCTTGTTCAAAGCTTCTACAAGCTTTATGTTTTTTATAATTTTTTCTGCCATATCTTTCTTATCATCTGGAATAACAGGTTTTATCGCTTCAAAAATGTCCAGAATTTTATCTATAATGTTATTTTTATCTCCTTCCACTTCGTATTTTTTCATTTTTTCGTTTAGGTTTTGTATCCCTTCATGAAGCTTTATAAATTTGTCTATGATTATTTGCTTATCTTCTTTCATGTACGGTTTTACGGCTTTTAGCATTCCAATCTGATCAAAGTCATCTTCTTGCATTTCAGCTTCTTGATTAAATTCCATTAGCTGTTTGTGGCATTCAAGTATTTCAGCAATTTTTGTGAAAATATCTATGTAGTACTGCTCTTTCCTGTGTAGGTATGGTTTTACGCTTCCCATAAAGTTTTTGCTTTTCTCAATTATTTCAAATATATCCAAATCGTTCTTCTTTTCGTCGTCCTTTTTGCTTTCTGTTTTATCATCTTTATCATGTTCCACAATTTCTTCGTCTTCTTTTTTCTTTAAAAGCTGCCTTTCCCCCTCAAAACTTAAGCCATCAAAAATTTGAAACCTGATAAAAAATATTATAAAAAGTTCAATTATCAATACCTTTAGTAATTTTTCTTTATCCACAATCAATCCCCCACTTCTTTAAATACTTCTTAAATAATATATGTATAGGGCAGGTTTATTATCACCTGCCCTATACTTTTATTTCTTATCCACCACAAAAATACCTGGGACAAACAAGAAGATTATAAGGATCACTATTATGATCCAAATCCATCCACCGCCCCATGCTGCTCCTTTTCCTTCAGGCATATGAAAACCCCCTTCACATTATTTATCTACCACAAATATTCCAGGTACAAAGAGGAAAATTATTAGTATTATGATTATGATCCAGATCCATCCGCCGCCCCATGCTGCTCCTTTTCCTTCAGGCATACTAAAAACCTCCTTTATTTTTTGGCCTCAAGGACCTAATACATTATACGTGATGCGTTAAATATTGTTACTGAAAGTTCATGGTGGCCAATGACCACAAGAAGCGCCTTGCCTTTTTTCGTGGTTTATCTTGCTGCAGGACAACTAACAGAAGAAAGAAAAACAGCAAATCTTCAAATTCAAACCTTACATCCATTACAACAGTCAATATGACAAAAAAGAATAGAAGCGTATTTCCAGATATATTCATAAGATCAGCTCCATTTAATTTACTTTAATTCATTATATTCTTATTTTTAATTATTGATATTGATTTCGTCTTTTATGTAAATTAAATGGTCCTACCGTAAGATAGGACCATTTAATTTATTTGACTTGATTCAAGAATAATCCCATTCCACCGTCCATAATTATGACTAACAGTACGAAGAAGAACAGCAATGTTTCCATTGACCATGCTCCGCCAAACCATCCGCCGCCCATAAGGACAACGAGAATTAAGAAGAAGAACAGCAAATTGCTTTCGCCAAATACTGAACTTGTTCCTGCCATAATAATCCTCCTTTAAAAAATTTTAAATTTAATCAAGCTTTTGGCTCTTCAACTATGAAGCCAGGTACAAACAAGAAGATAAGAAGTATTATAATTATAATCCAAATCCATCCGCCGCCTATCCATGATGCACCTTTCTCTGTGGGCATATAAATATCCCCCTTTCGCAAGATTTATGTCAGGTCTTTTTGACCTAATACATAATATGACATCGCCAATATTTGTGACACTTCTATTTTAAAAACTAACAAAAATTTGCCTTGAACATATTCTGATATAAGAAAGGGGGATTCAATTTATGGATATAATTTCTGCGCTAATTTTATCAGGTGCCATTCAAAGCCTTTATCCCAAAAGCAAAATAGATGCGAGGTTATTAAGAAAAGCTGCCATATATAGGAGTGAATGCGTAAGCGCCATTGTGTATTCCAATTTACCATATGATACGTTAAAAAAAAAGATAGAGTCAATTGGAGGAACAATAAAGTACGAACTGCCTATTATTAACGGTTGGGCTGTAAACATACCGTGCAACAAGCTAAACAACATCGCAAAAAATAAAGGTATCAAATTTATAGCCGAAGATTCAACTGTAAAAACGCAGCTTAACATTGCAACACAAGAAATCAAATCAAGAGAAGCAAATGAACATGGATATACTGGAAAAGGCGTCACAATCGCTTTTTTAGATACGGGAATTTATCCGCACCCGGACTTTACCAAGCCAAAAAACAGAATAATTGCATTCCACGACATTGTAAACGGAAAAAAAAGTCCATACGATGACAACGGCCATGGCACGCATGTAGCAGGTGATGCCGCATCCAGCGGTTATTTATCAGATGGCAAGTACAAAGGTGTAGCACCTGAAGCAAATATAGTATCAGTAAAAGTTTTGGACTCCAGAGGCAGCGGCTCAACATCGGATATATTAACAGGCATGCAGTGGATACTTGACAACAAAAGCAAATACAATATAAGAATTGTATCACTTTCCATCGGTGAAACGCCATCATTGCCGCCTTTCTTAGATCCGCTTGTTAAAGGAGTTGATAAACTTTGGAGAAGTGGCTTAGTTGTTGTAGTAGCGGCTGGTAATTCAGGGCCATCTATAAATTCTATCACATCGCCAGGAAACAGCATGAATGTTATAACAGTTGGTGCAGTTGATGACAAAAGAACTGTTGACATAAAAGACGATGAGATTGCCAATTTCTCGGGAAGAGGATCCGCATTTTTGCCGAAACCTGACGTAGTAGCCCCAGGAGTAAAAATCGTATCAACCGCATCTGGAAATGTGCCTGTTGGAAATGACGACAACATCCTTCTAAATAAATCTTACAGAACAGCATCTGGCACATCAATGGCAACACCTATTGTAGCAGGTGCTGCCGCACTGCTTTTAGAGAAAAATCCATCATTGACAAATTACCAAATAAAAAACATTTTAAAGTCGACTACCACAAATGTTGACCATTATAGGTACTATTCACAAGGATATGGAATGATAGATATAGAAATGGCATTAAAAAAAGTATGAGGCTTAACCTCATACTTTTAATTCGTTTGATTTATCGTAGCAGCTTTTTCAGGATCCGCAACTTCATTCGTAAAAAACGGAGGAAGCCCTAGTATCAAATGAGCCGTTGCACCTGGAATAAATGTATATGTCAGTGCTGCATAAATTGCATACAGATACTGAAGATT
>JASBVU010000246.1 GCA_029960905.1 Thermoanaerobacterium sp. | reverse complement strand
AGCTCCATCTCCTGCTGCAGTGACGACTTGCCTTATCTTTTTATCTCTTATATCACCAGCAACAAAAACACCTTTCACATTTGTCATTAGATCCTCATCGGCTTTGATGTAGCCATATTGATTTAAGTCAAGCATTCCTTTGAATAGATCTGTCTTAGGTGTAAGACCAATGTACACAAATACGCCATCAACTTCTATATCTTTAAGTTCACCTGTCTTTAAATTCTTGTACGTCAGTGACTTAAGCATCCCATCTCCATTTGCCTTTACAACGTGAGACTCCCAAATGAAGCTTATCTTTGGATTAGAAAAAACTTTTTCTTGCAGTACATTTGAAGCCTGTAAATTATCAAATTCGTGTATAACCGTAACCTTGTCAGCAATGTTTGCAAGGTACAATGCTTCCTGAATAGCAGAATTGCCTCCACCTATTACAGCTACGTGTTTTCCTTCATACATTGCGCCATCACATATTGCACAATAGTGAATGCCTTTTCCTCTGAATTCAGCTTCACCTTCTGCAGGAAGTTTCCTTGGCTGTGCTCCCATCGCTATTATAACTGCTTTTGGATAGTATATCTTGTCTTCTGTCCTTACAAATTTCTCGCCATCAGTAAGCTTAATCTCAAATACTTCTTTTAAATCATCAATGATTGCGCCAAAGCTTTCTGCTTGTTTTCTCATGTTTTCCGTCAATTTTTTTCCTTCAATCTGCCCTTCTGTTCCCGGATAATTTTCAATATAATATGTGTTTGCTGCTTGACCGCCTGTAGTAGCTTCGTCTATGACAACTGTCTTTAAGTTAGCCCTTGCTGAGTACAATGCAGCCGTAAGACCTGCAGGTCCTCCACCCATTATGAGAACATCGCACTCAACCTTCTCAGGTTCTTTGTCCAAAAGTGAAAAACCTATCACCTTTTCTACAGCCTTGCGAAGATCTGGCTTTGAAATATATCCATTTAACCTGTCACCAGTCTCTTTCCTATCTTTAAAAAACAAAAGTGTAGGGCTTCCTTTTACACCAAGGCTTAATGCTAAATCTTTATTGCCTTGTCTGTATATCTCAACAAATTCCATGTGATCTTTGTATACCTCAGCTAATCTATGAAATATCGGTTTTAGTTGGGCACATGGTGGACAATCAGTGGAATAAAAGTCTACAACAACTGGCTTTTTAGAATTTAAAACAACCTCTTCAAATTCATTAGCATTGATTTCTCTTACCATAAATACATCCTCCTCATAATTTTTAATCTTGAATTAATGCTTCATCTTTATAATACTCAACACCTAATTCATATAATTTTTTTATGTCTCTACAATCAGGAGATAATACACTGCCATTTCTTTCATTTGCAACAACCCCGCAGCCACCGCCGCAAACCAAACTTACTGGGCACTCTTTACACTGTGGTATATTTAAAACATTTCTCTCTTTCCATGGCAAAACTTTATCATCAAAAATCCTTCTCTCAGGATAAAAAGTGCCTAATCGGTAATCTTTTCTGCCACAGCTTGCAGTACACCCATATATATCGCCGTATAGATCGTAAAGCCACTCTTTTTTACCTGCAGGGCATGTATCAAAAGTAGGAGAATACATAGTGCCTGATACGAGAATATTTCTCATGCCTTTAAAATCCGGTTTGTGAAACTTCCTTAGTATAGGATATTTTTTAGACAACTCTACAAATGTTGCCCACTGTTCTACTTGTGTCATAAGGCTTTGATGGTTTAAGGAACATTCAAAGAGCTCATAATTTCTGCCTATCTGCGTCTTAAACTTAGTGCCATCTAGATCAAGGTGCCCTTTTTTATCGAGAATTTCTGCTAATTCCGGCAAGTATGAATAATTGTCTTTATCAACAACAACCCTCAAATTCACAGGCATGTCATTCTCTATTAGACTGTCAATTCCCAATAAAATTCGCTCAAAACTATCTCCACCGCCTAATAGCCTTCTTCTTTTGTTGTGTATTTCCTTAGGTCCATCCAATGTTACCTGTATTTCTTTTACATATCCCTTTTTAAGAATGTCTATATACTCTAATACATTGTAACCATTTGTAACTGCAGCTATCTCATAACCGTACAGCTTGCTCTTTTCTATAATGTAATTAATTATGTCTTTTTGAACATCTGTATCTATAAAAGGCTCTCCGCCAAAGAGCGTAATGTACGGCTTTACTTTCTCCCCTTTAAACCTTTCATTTATATCATCAAAAAAGGCATCAGCAACCTCTTTCGTTATTAAATCTTTCTTTGTCGGTATTCCTCTTTCATAGCAATAAATACATGAAAAATTACAGCCATACGTTGGCACCAGCAATATCTGAGTAGGTGATTCTTCCATTATCTCGTTAAACTCTTCATACGCTTCACTTACTCTTAGATCTTCATGCTCTTTTTCTTCATATACATATCCTCTGTCAATGACGTAATCTAAAAAGTCAATGTCGTAAACATCTATCCCAGATTTTATATCATAAAGCTTATTTACCTCATCTTTTGAAGCAATATCGGAACTACCTGATAGCAAATTTAAAATAATAAAATTATTTTTCTCTTCACTAAAAGGTAGAATCATGTTATACTTACTAAAGTACAATAAAATCACTCCTTAATTTATGCGGTAGAAATTCTACCGCATTTTTTAGTCATGGCAGCCTACAACAAGCTTTGATGACTTTGAGCAGCATTGTGCAACACTGCTGTTTTGTGTTGTGCAGCAATTTGAATTCTTATTTGTTACAGCTTTCACCTAAATCACCTCCTTTTAATGTAAGATGTCTACCTTTTAATGCCTTTAATGGTGATGCTGGCAACTGGATATCCATTTTTCATGTACTCACGCTTTTTAAGATATTCTATATCTTTAAAACCTGCATTGTTTATGGCTTTTATATATTCTTCCTCCGGAATAGCTCCGCCGAAGCAGTCAGCCCAAGCTTCTGGATCATTTACAATCTCATCCGGAAGTCTGTCTTTTGACACGACGTCTGAAACGATAAATCTCCCACCAGTTTTAAGAACCCTGTAAATCTCTTTATAAACTTTCTCTTTATCTTTGGCATGATTTATTACACAATCGCTTATGACAACGTCAAATATTTCATCTTGAAGCGGTATGTTTTCTACATCTCCTACAACAAATTCAGCATTTTTTATATTAAGCTTATTTCTGTTTTTTTCAGCTTCTTCGATCATTTTCTCGGTAAGATCGAGACCAACTGCAATTCCTTTTTCACCTATGATTTTTGCGGCATTTAAAACGTCATTGCCTCTGCCACACCCTAAATCAAGGACATTTTCTCCTTCTTTCAAATCTGCCAAAACTATATTTTTGCCACCACAGCTTAAATTGTCCTCTTCTTCAGCTAATTTTTCATATCTATTTATGATGTTTTCTTTCGCTTCCATCTCGTCACCACCTTTTATTAAATACATCATATCCCCTATATAGGGGGTGGTACTAAATGATAGTATACCACAATAATTTAACAAAGTAAATATAAAAACAAAAGAAAGAAAACGCATTTTATAATTAAATCTATTATGTGGAATATTAGAATGTGGAGGTGTTTTTATGAAGATAACTGCTGTTTTGCCTACTCAAGATATGGCAAGCGCATTAGTTGATAGCTTAAAAAAAATCGGTTTTGATCGAAAAGACATGATCATAACAGATATGAAAAAATCTGTGCAAGATATGGACTTTATGGTTGACAATACTATAGATATAAAGTCCGAGAGAGAAGGTTTGGGTGAAAAAAGACCCTACACGGACTTTTACACAGATGATGCT
>JASBVU010000245.1 GCA_029960905.1 Thermoanaerobacterium sp. | reverse complement strand
TCTAATAAAAAATAAACTAGAGGTGATAAATATGCAAAATTATAGAAAGTCGTCGCATGCTACATATGACCTAAAATATCATAATAGTATAGATAACAAAAAACAGAAAACCGATATTGGTTGGGAAAATAACAGAAATAACAAGAGAACTAATAAGAATAGTATGCAAAAATAACGAAGTAGAAATATTATCAGGACATGTATCAAAAGATCATATACATATATTAGTGTCAGCACCACCACATATGTCAGTAAGTAAGTTAGTGCAATATTATAAAAGGATATAGTTCAAGAAAGTTGCTAATGGAAAATAAGGAGTTGAACAATCAATTTTGTGGACAACATTTATGAGCACGAGGATATTTTGCAACAAATAATGAGAATGTAACAGATGAAATGATAATTTTACTTTAGGCGAGTTTTAAGCTGCTTAAGCGGCGTATCCAACCCCTGTTGTATTTATGAAGCCGTCAACGGCTGTTATCGGAGATATGGATTACATCATATATCCGCAAATATCAAAAAGAGTAGATTATGAAGCTGAGCTTGCTGTTGTTATAGGTAAAAAAACAAAAAATATCTCAGTTGATAAAGCTAAAGATGCTATTCTCGGTTATACTTGCGGTAATGATGTTACCGCAAGAGATTTACAGCCCGAAAATGGTCAGTGGACAATAGCCAAATCTTTTGACACGTTTTTACCATTAGGACCATGGATAGATACAGATATCAATCCTTTAAATCTACGTATTAGAGCATTATTAAATGGGGAAGTAAAGCAGAATTCAAATACTAAGTATATGATTTTTGATGTTTATACGTTAGTAAGTTACATTTCGAAGATAATGACTTTAAATCCTGGAGATGTATTGATGACTGGAACACCATATGGAATTTCACCTATGAAAAAAGGAGATAAAATAGAAGTAGAGATAGAGGGAATTGGCGTATTAACTAATTATGTTAAATAGACTAGCTAGCAAAAGTCAATAGGTTTTGAAAATAATTTTATTTTATTGGTTTTGTAAAAAGGTATAGCAAATAAACTCAATTAAGAGACAAATTCTGAAAACTAAACAATGTACTTACTTTATTTCCAGTACAGCATATAACTAAATAGCTTTTTGAGAGCTTTGATACTGCAATTTGTATCTGAGGCATTCTTAGTACAAAAGGATTTTTGCCTCATAGTACAACAAATACAATGCGCGAAATCATATATATAATAGATCCGAGAGGCACTTTTCTAGGTTTAGGTTCCTAATTTTTCTGGTAATATTCATATAGCACTGGATTTATGGCAATGCCATTTCTATTTGTTTTTATCCACAAATGCCTTGATTTTAACAATATCAGGTTTTAATATTATAAAATTTAACAAATATTGAAGGGAGATTTTTGTATGAAAATAATTGTACCAATCAAACAGGTACCTGAAACAAGCAATGTCAAGATGAATCCCGAAACAGGGACGATGGTAAGAGAAGGTGTTGAAAGCATTATAAACCCACTTGATCTATATGCGATAGAGACAGCGATAAAGCTAAAAGAGAAATTTGGAGGAAAAGTAACCGTTATATCGATGGGGCCGGAAAAAGCCCTTGAGGCGATAAAAGAGGCAATTGCGATGGGATGTGACGACGGAGTGCTTCTATCAGATAGAAAATTTGCAGGCTCTGATACATGGGCGACATCGTACGTCATCGCAAATGGAATAAAAGGAATGGGTGATTTTGACCTTGTAATATGTGGTGAAAGGGCGACAGATGGTGATACGGCACAAGTTGGACCTGGTATTGCGTCATTTTTAGACCTTCCTTTATCGACATTTACAAGTGAAATATTAACGCTTGGAGATGGGAGAATAAGGGTTAAACGTCTCGTAGAAGGTGGTTATGAGGAGTTAGAAATGACACTGCCAGCAGCACTTACAGTTGTAAAGGAGATAAGCGATCCAAGGCTTC
Organism: Thermoanaerobacterium sp.; assembly: GCA_029960905.1. Taxonomy (GTDB): domain Bacteria; phylum Bacillota; class Thermoanaerobacteria; order Thermoanaerobacterales; family Thermoanaerobacteraceae; genus Thermoanaerobacterium. The sequence continues at coordinate 1,863 of JASBVU010000245.1, read as the reverse complement.
CTACACTGAGGGGAAAACTAAAAGCTAAAAAGATGGAGATACCTGTATTAGGACCACAAAATATCGATGTAAAAGAGGAAAACCTTGGACTCAATGGTTCACCTACAAGAGTCGTAAAAATATTTACGCCGAAAGTCACAAGAGAAGGTGAAAAGATATTTGTGAAGGACGAGAAAACGTTAAATGAAGCAGTCGACAAGATAATGGATTTTTTGATTAAAAAAGAATTTATATAAAAATGAGAAAGGGTGAATATAATGGGTGAAGTTTGGACATTAGCAGAATATAGGCATGAAAAGTTGAGCACAGTATCATTTGAACTTTTAAATAGGGGGAAAAGTCTTTCCCAGAAATTAAATGTACCATTAGCCTCAGTAATATTGGGTTCCAACATTAAAAAGGAAGATGTTCAGGAGCTTATTGAAAGAGGTGCTGACAAGGTCTACGTAGTTGACGATAAGAACTTTAAAAATTTTCTCGTTGAACCATATGCAAATGTTTTAATGGAGCTTCTAAATGAATATAAGCCTGATATTTTCATAGCTGCAGCTACAACGACAGGAAGAACTCTGATGCCTTATGTTGCAGTAAGAATAAAAACAGGTCTTACAGCGGATTGTACAGTGCTTGAAATTGAAGAAGGGACGGGAAACTTACTTCAGACGAGGCCAGCTATTGGAGGTAACATTTTAGCTACTATTAAGACACCTAATACAAGGCCACAAATGGCAACAGTAAGACCTCATTCAATGAAACCTTCATTGCCTGACAGAAATCGTAAAGGAGAGGTTATATACAAAAATTATGATGAAAGCTTATTTAAAGCAAAATCAAAATACTTAAGGTTTATAAAAGATGAATCACAGCAAGTTACAGTACAAGATGCTAAAGTAATTGTTGCAGGTGGCAGAGGCCTTGGGAAGGAAGAGAATTTCAAAATCATAGGTGAGCTTGCGGAACTCTTAGGTGGTGCTGTGGGTGCATCTCGTGATGTTGTAGATAGAGGCTGGATAACATATCCGCATCAGATCGGTTTAAGCGGCAAGACAGTTTCACCAGCTTTATATATAGCGGCCGGAATTTCTGGAGCTGTTCAGCACATTGCCGGTATGCAAACATCAGAAAATATTATTGCAGTCAATAAAGATCCCGATGCACAGATATTCCACCTGGCAAACCTAGGTATAGTTGGCGATCTTAATGAAGTGCTGCCGCTTTTAATCAAAAGAATAAAAGAATACAAGGCAAAGGAGGCTTCTAAAAATGTACAATAAGATAACAAATGAAATAGTGAAGGAATTGGAGGACATTGTTGGAAGCAAAAACGTCATATACAATAACTTTGATGCTATGGAAGCATATTCCCATGATGAAGTTGCAGAGAAAACATACACGCATATGCCTGATGTTGTCGTAAAGCCTTCAACAGCCGAAGAGATTTCTAAGATAATGAAGCTTGCTAATAAATACATGATTCCGGTTACACCGAGAGGAGCTGGCAGTGGTCTTTCAGGTGGTGCTGTACCTGTTGAAGGCGGCATAGTTTTATCTGTTGAAAGGATGAATAAAATACTTGAGATAGATAAAGAAAACCTTATGGCAGTTGTAGAGCCTGGCGTTGTTACGAATGAGATCAACAATGTCATAAAAGACGATGGATTATTTTATGCGGGATATCCAATGAGTGTTGAAACTTGCTATGTAGGGGGAAATGTTGCGGAAAATGCAGGCGGCGGTAGAGCTGTGAAGTATGGCGTCACAGGAAGGTATATTTACGGGCTTGAAGTTGTGATGCCGACAGGTGAGATTCTGCATTTAGGCGGAAAACGTATGAAGGATGTTACAGGTTATGACCTAATACAT
>JASBVU010000244.1 GCA_029960905.1 Thermoanaerobacterium sp. | reverse complement strand
AAGCTTTCAGGTGGCTTACAGGATGATTTTTTATTGTACCGTCACGGATTCAGGATTAATCTAAAATGTCACTTTTTAGTGGTTGGTTTTTAATTAAATGATGGGATAGTAATCCAAATTCTTTTGCTTTAATAAGTGCTTCCGTTCTTGAACTTACACCTAGTTTAGAGAAAATTTTGGTTAGATTATATTCAATGGTACGTTGACTCATAGATAATTCAATCGCTATCGCCTTGTTAGTTTGACCTTTTGAAATTCCCTCCAAAATTTGTTGTTCTTTAACTGATAGAGAGATCGTTCCTAAGTTTTGAATCCCTTCTTTTGTTGTAGGACCTGTACTTATTCTTCTTAGTTGCTTTAGTAGTTGGGTAGGGATTACAGATTCTTCTCTTAATGCACATTTTATAGCTGTAATTAATTGTTCCTTAGAATCAGTTTTACTAATAAATCCTGAAACCCCTGCCTCTATTAATAAATTAAAATGTATTGCTATATCAAATCCAGTATAAATAAGTATCTTTGCATCAGGTTTTTTTTGTAGTATGATCTTGGTCAACTCAATACCATTTAATTTTGGCATATATAAATCAACTATAAATACATCAAACTTTTCCTTATCAAGCAGCTCTAATGCTTTTTCACTATCTGAAATAGCATATGCATGCATATTAACATCTTCTTCAATAATTGCTTTTGTACCTTCACCAACTGCAGGATGGTCATCTATAATTAAAACCTTTATCACCTTTACCACTTCCAGTTGCAACTTCTATTAGTATATACATCCCTTTGTTGGGGCTAGAGTAAATATTAACACTACCCCCTATACTCTTGATTCGTTCTCTAATTCCTGATAATCCAATTGTTTTAAAAGAGTCCTTTAATTGTGTTATATCCATTCCTATTCCATTATCTTGATATTTTATAGTTAATATTTGATTACTTTCAGTTAGGGAAAGTTTAACATCATTTGCCTTGGAATGTTTCATAGCATTATTTAGCAATTCTTGTACAACGCGATAGATAATTAACTCGTATTCTATATCTTCTATTTGTATTCTATTATCTATTTCGGTATGTAAAATAAAATTTGCTCTTAGTTTTGTTTGTTCAAATAAAAGTTGTACTGATTCAAAAAAACCCAGTTCTTTTAAGAATGGAGGTCTTAACTCGTTGCACGTTTCCCTCACAAGATGAATGTTATCTAATATTCTTTCTTTAAGATTATATAGGTCCTTTTTTACTGATTGCTCTTTTGTTTTTTCTGTAAGGTTATCAACTTTCCTAAAAATTTGTAATAAATCTTGTAAAACAGAATCGTGTAGGTCAACTGATAAATTTGCTCTTTCTTTTTCTGATAATGTAAATAGAAGTCTTGAAAGCCAAGATGGATAACTGTGGTCCACTTTCTTATTTACATCGTTGTAATACTCAATCTTATGAAAGAGATCCTCGATTAATTGAAAATTCTCTAAAAGGATACTGGAGATATAGGACAGTGTTTCCAGCCAAATTTTTTCTTGTATATTTAAATTGGTTCTTTGCTTTTTTAAACCTAAGAATATAATCTGCTTTTTCGTGTGGTCCCCTCCAATAATTGTAACGAAACCATTCTTAATTTCAATTAATGAACCAATTTTATATGAATTCCAATTTATATTATCTAATGCAAGTTTCGAAAACTGTTTGTTATTATCTTTCACTTTCCATATTTTTTTATTTTCATCTGCAGCCACTACTTCAAAATATAGAACGCTTTTTACTATCAGCACATCTCTTATTTCATTTATTAGATTGTTAATTAAACTATCTACCTTTGTTTCATGTTTTGCCTTTTGGAAAAACTTATAAAGACTGGTTTCAAAGTTGTTCTTTTGTGAAAATAAATGATGGCTAATTCTATAATCTAAATATTCTTTTATATATAGAAAAACTACTATACCACTATATAAAATTAGAAAGAATATCAATGTATAGCTTGATAAAAAATTAATATTCAGAATAAATATTAATAGTAATGACATAATGATAGCAAATGGTAAGGATAACAAAGAGTAATAACGTATTCGACTTAATATAAAATCAATGTCAAATAATTTATTAGCTACTTGTAAATAAACAAAGACAACAGGAATTAAAATTAAAAAACTTGCAGTAACCTCAGCTGAAATAATCTCCCTATTTAATAGCAAAACAGGCAGAGCATAAAATAAGAGAAACGGACTTAACGCTATTAAAAAAGTAAACAAAAGAATTTTTATAATTCCCTTGCCTTCAATATTTTCACTGGTAAAATTAAATCGAAACAAAAGAAAAACCAAGCAACTAAATAATAATGCGAAAAAGAGCAACTGAATATTATTGAGTAATTGTTCAAATCCAAAAAAATGATAAAGAGTAGTCATTATCAATAGAAAAACTAAGTAAAGTGAATATATTAGGGTTAGAAGTTTTGTTTTAATAAACACTAAATTGTATTTCGAAAAATAACATTTTAAAAAGTGTATAAATAATATAACAGATCCCGGCAGAGTGATAATTGTTAAAATCCTTCCTAATATATCACCTCTTGCAGATGCTGACGCGCTTATATAACATACTCCTAACGTTAATAAAAAATAGATTAATATAGTTGCTGATTTCTCGTCTTTCTTTTTATTATGTATAAATAAACTTAAACAAACAGATATAAATGAAAACAATAATGGAAAAATCAGATACATTATATATTGGAAATCAAGTTGGCTATAGGAAACGAGATAATCTTTTTCTATTAAATCATCACTTTTGATAGTTATTGACTCAGCCTTTTCAACCCTATTAAAAAAAAACACAGTTGAATGTTGTTCTGGGCTTTCACCATTTACTAGTGTTAAAACATCCCCCTCTTGTACAGGGGTATTGTCCGCCCACCCTTTATCATAAATTTTTTCAACTATCCATTGGTTATTCTTTTCCTCTACTTCCAAACCTATTAAGGGATATTTAATAACAATTATAGAAAAGTAGATAGTAAGAGTTAATGCTAACAATATTAGAAACAAACTGACTATACCTGTTCTTTTAAATCTTGGATTCATTTTTCCACCTAATTACAACAACTACTTCATCCATCATTTTACATCCAATAATAGCGTTTTGTAGTAGTTGGTTTGTCAGAAAACACCTCTATAATTGCCTTTGATTCTTCGGGAGTAACTCCTATTAGACAAGCCTTTCCTTCTTTTACTTTAGTTACAACCTCTACATTGTTTACTAAAAATCGAATAATTTCTTGCATCATAATTCCTCCCATTTTAATAAATATATTTTAATAATTTATTAAAAGAAATACTTTGTATTTGCTTCATAGCCCTATTTTTATACAATCTTTTTATTGCTTCCGCATAAATGATAGCCCCTGATTCTTTAAATTTTCGATTTACTATATCTTGATTCTTTAATAACTCAGATTTACTTACTTTTTTATTATAGTAATCTCGGATTAACTGAACTTCTTCATCCTGACAATTTAATAAAAAAATAATTGGAAGACTATATTTATGATTTATTAGATCATTTTTACTATTCCATTCACGGATATCAGCTATATCATTATCTATTTGACCAATTAAACCGATATATTCTGAATAAGATTTAACAAATGATGGATATTTATCTGTTGCTAATACTGTTCCCAACAAACTTGCAAGCGCAACTAAAGACCCGGATTTTTCGATAGTCATTTTTATGTATTCAGATTCAGTTCGACAAATATTTAGTAAATCTTTATATTGTCCATTTATTGTTTTTAGGGCATATTCTACTAAGATAGATACTCCCTTTTCTTTACTCTTA
>JASBVU010000243.1 GCA_029960905.1 Thermoanaerobacterium sp. | reverse complement strand
AAAGGTGATTATGATGGTGGGCGATATGCCTACATAGACACTTTTTCAAAGTTAAAGGTAATCACAGAGCTTTTAGAGAATTTTTAAATGAAGTTGCCAATGAGGCTTCGATATGAAAATGCATCCGAATTAAAGACAATAAAGGACAACCGATGAAATTATAAGGAAGACGGACTGTTAAACGAGTCATTTTTGAAGACGTTACAATTTTTCACGATAAATACGATACGATTTCTACAAATCAAATTTTAAAATCGTATTGACACTAAATAAAAGTTACATTATACTTAAATTAAGCAAAAAATAAAGTACAAATCAAACGAATATGGGTGATAAATGTGAAGAAAGTAACCTTACAAGATATTGCTGAAGTTATAGGCGTATCGAAAAATACTGTATCAAAGGCACTGAGAGGTGCTGAAGGTGTAAGTGCTGAAATGAGAAGCCGCATTCTAGAGACAGCTATGAAGATGGGGTACAAAAAGATCAAAGACATACCAAATAAGATCTTAAATGTAACCATACTTTGTAGAGAAGATTTCCTTATCGAATCTACTTTTTGGTCAAATATCTTATATGGAATTGAAAATGCAGCCAGAAGCAATAATTTAAAATTAAGCATTACAGGAGTAGACGTAGAAGGTGAGGAAAATTTAAGCATTCCTAGCACTGTTACAAAAGATACTACAAACGGAATCATAATAGTAGGTACTTTAAACGATGAGTTTATAAAAAAAATAAAAGCAACGAAAATACCATTTGTAATTGTAGACCATTATAGCAATGCAATTGATTGTGATTACATAAATACAGCAAATGAAAATGGAATGTACAAAGCGGTAAAACATCTATATGATAATGGACACAGAAAGATAGGCTTTATAGGCAACAACGAATGGGCATTTAGTTTTAGGGAGAGGTATTTCGCTTATGTAAGGACTATGGAAAATTTAGGCCTTAATATAGACAAAGATTATGTATGGCTAGACATAAATTTAAAAGGTGCAGAATTTTTCAAAGATCCTGAATACTTTAAGAAAAAGATCACCATAGCGGAAAAGTTTCCTACTGGCTGGGTTTGCGCAAATGATAAAATTGCACTGGCGTTTATGAGAAGCTTAGAAGATTTGGGAGTAAAAATACCTGATGATGTTTCAGTTGTAGGATTTGACAATATTGAGATGAGTGCATATTCTCATCCATCCCTTACGACTGTAGATATACCTAAGAGTTCTTTAGGTGAAAAAGCCGTCAATCAACTTTTGTATAGGATGAACAATCTTGAGAAGCCGTATGAAGATATTAGGCTATACACAAAGCTTGTCGTGCGAAATTCAGTTAAAGATATAAATTAGTTTTTTGTTATTGTGCAAGCCAGACGTGAAAAATTAAGGTGAGGGGACGTGTCAAATGGAGAAAATAGCACAGGAAATGTATAAAGAGTTGAAGGATAGAATTTTGCCTTTTTGGAGCAAATTGAAAGACGAAGAAAACGGCGGTTTTTACGGATATGTTGACTACGACTTAAATGTTGACAATAAAGCTTTGAAAGGTTCAATATTGAATTCCAGAATACTGTGGTTCTTTTCAGCAGTTTACCGTTTAGATAAAGATGAAAAATCACTTGAACTGGCGCATCATGCTTATAAATTTTTGAGAGATAATATTTTGGATAAAGAAAATAAAGGACTTTATTGGATGGTAGATTATAAAGGAGAGCCTGAGGATACCAGAAAGCATACCTACAGTCAGGCTTTTGGCATATACGGTTTGGCTCAATACTACAAAGCGACAGGCACTGAAGAAGCCTTAAATATTGCAATCGATTTGTTTAACATCATTGAAAGAAACTGCAGAGATGAAAATGGATATTTGGAAGAATTTGATCGCAATTGGAATCTTAAAGAGAATTACGAACTTAGCGAACATGGCGTAATATCCAGCCGTACAATGAATACGTATAATACCCTGAAGAAACGAATGTATACGATATGAGGCTTACACAGCGGGAGAGGATATCAGCCAATGGCTTTAACACATTATGAGGCAACATGGTGGAATGGCTACAAGGGGTTGCCAGCGCCTACATATCCAGATCTCATTTGGGACGGGAAGTGTGGAATAAAGATACCATAAGAGAATACTACAAACCATGGCAAGATGTGGAAGAAAAAGGCGTTGAGGTGCATATAGGTGAATTTGGATGCTTCAATAAAACACCCAATGATGTTGCTTTAAGATGGTTTAAGGATCTTTTAAGTTTGTACAAAGAATTTGAATGGGGCTATTCTATCTGGAATTTTAAAGGACCATTTGGAATCATGGGACATGGCCGTGATGGTGCCAGATATGAAGATTTCCATGGATACAAAGTTGATAGAGAGCTTTTAGATCTTCTTATAGAGAATAGAGTTTAAGATAAAGCCATAAAGCCGGTTAAGTAAAAGCCGGCTTTTTACGTATTTGCCAAAATATTGAATGCTCACTTGAATTACTTTAATTATAAACATGATATAATGGTTTGACTGTCAAAAGTTACATAAGTAATCGTTATTTAATCAAATATAACGCTTAATTCAAGTAAAATCATATTAAATTCAAGTAAAAATAGCTTGAAAATTATATAAGCATAACGTATAATTTAATTACAAGAAATAATTACACCGAGGTGTTTAGATTGCCGGCAATCAAGAAGAAAAAGGTTACAATGAAGGATATAGCAGAAAAATTGAATATATCTGTAAATGCGGTATCGATAGCGTTAAATGATAAAATTGGAGTAAGCGAAGATACAAAAAACCTGATTTTAAAAACCGCTGATGAAATGGGCTATTTTGACGAAAATCCATCATTTATCATTAAAAATCACTTTAAAAATATTTGCCTCTTGATAGAGGAGCGAAATTTTCGAGATACTCACTTTTATACAAAGGTAATACTTGGAATAGAAAATGAGGCTAGAAAGAATAATTTTGACATCTTGGTAAACTTTATGAATAAAGACGATTTTCAAATACCTAAAAGCGTTGAAAGCAGAAAAGTGTCGGGTATATTAGTTGTTGGCACGATAAAAGACGAACACTTAAAAATGCTTTTAGATTATAGCATACCGATAGTGCAAGTTGATCACACATCATTTTTAATAAACACAGATGCAGTTTTGACTCAGAATATGCCTGGCTCTTATATGGCGACCAAATATCTTATTGATAAGGGGCATACACAGATAGGTTTTTTTGGCGAGATAGACTTTTCTCTAAGCTTTAAAGAGAGATGGCTTGGCTTCAATGAAGCTATGAGAACATCAGGGCTAAATATTGACCCTATATTAAATGTAAATCCTGGTTACTGTGTCATAGGCAGTGTTGAAAAATACGTCTTAAGCAAAAACTATAAAGAAGTGGCGAGTATTATCTCAAAAATGGAAAAGCTTCCAACTGCTTGGGTATGCTCAAACGACAGTGCGGCCATAACATTGTACAATGCGTTGAACATTCTAGGATTGAAAGTGCCTGATGATATTTCAGTTGTAGGCTTTGACGACATTGATATATGCAAAATTGTCACTCCTCCATTGACTACAATAAGAGTAAACAAGGAGCTTATGGGCATTAAAGCTGTCCAAAAACTTTTGTGGAGGATGAATAATATTAAAGAACCGTTTGACCATATAAGAATGGAAGTTAAATTAATTGAAAGAGGATCTGTAAAAGATTTGAGATAGGTAAATAAGCAAATTTATGTAAACGTGCTTATCTCGTAAAAAAATAATTATAGGAGGTAGCTATCTTTATGAAAAAGAGAATATCAATTTTAATATCTGCGATAATGATTTTATCGATACTTGTAA
>JASBVU010000242.1 GCA_029960905.1 Thermoanaerobacterium sp. | reverse complement strand
AGCGGATGGATCGTTATAACAACAGGTTGGGCATTTGCTGTTGCTATACCAGTATACATTACTGGATGGATAGGAGGAGCCCACTTTAATCCTGCAGTAACTATAGGAATGGCTGTAATAGGCAAATTCTCATGGTCATTAGTACCGGGTTACATTATAGCTCAATTCTTAGGTGCATTTGTTGGAGCTATATTAGTTTATATAGTATACAGAGATCACTTCCATGCAACAGAAGACAAAGATTCGAAGCTTGGTGTATTTTGCACAATTCCAGCTATCAGAAATCTATTTTACAATTTCTTGACAGAGGTTATTGGAACTGCAATGCTATTAGTTGGAATACTGGGTATAACAAATGAGCACAATCAAGTTGGGGCATTAGGTGCATTTTTAGTAGGTATTTTAATTTGGGTTATTGGTCTTACACTTGGTGGTCCAACAGGTTATGCAATAAATCCAGCGAGAGATTTAGGACCAAGGCTTGCACACTCTGTATTGCCAATACCAGGCAAGAGAGATTCTGATTGGGGATATGGACTTATCGTTCCATTGTTTGGACCTATCGTAGGAGGTATTTTAGGAGCTTTGATATATCAGGCATTTATAAATATGTTGTAAAATTTATGAGGGATGAAATTATATAATATAGGGGGAACATAACATGTCAAAGTATATAATGGCATTAGATCAAGGTACCACAAGTTCAAGAGCAATAATTTTTGATCACAGTGGTAACATAGTTACATCATTAAACAAGGAGTTTACGCAGATTTACCCTAATCCAGGATGGGTAGAACATGACCCTATGGAGATTTTTGATTCTCAAATAGAAGTAGCTAAGGCTGTACTTGAAAAAACCGGAATTAAGGCAGAAGAGATTGCAGCAATTGGTATCACAAATCAAAGAGAGACGACCGTAGTTTGGGATAAAAACACAGGCAAGCCAGTGTACAATGCAATAGTTTGGCAGTGTAGGAGGACTGCACCTATCTGCGATGAAATCAAAAGTAACGGATTTGACAAAGAAATTCTAAAAAAGACCGGTCTCGTAGTTGATGCATATTTTTCTGGTACAAAGATAAAATGGATACTTGACAATGTAGAAGGTGCAAGGGAGAAAGCGGAAAACGGAGATCTTTACTTTGGAAATATTGATAGCTGGTTAATCTGGAATTTGACTGGTGGAAAAGCACATGTGACAGATTATTCTAATGCTTCTCGTACGATGCTTTTCAATATATACGAATTGAAATGGGATAAAGATATATTAGAATATCTTGACATTCCAGAGTCTATGTTGCCTGATGTAAAACCGTCAAGTTATGTATACGGGTACACAGACAAAAGTATATTTGGCGTTGAAATACCTATAGCTGGTTGCGCAGGTGACCAACAAGCAGCACTATTTGGTCAGACTTGCTATGACAAAGGAATGGCTAAGAATACTTATGGCACTGGGTGTTTTATGCTTATGAATACAGGTGAAAAGGCAGTACCATCTAAAAATGGGTTGCTTACTACAATAGCATGGGGTATCGATGATAAAGTTGAATATGCCTTAGAAGGAAGCATATTTATAGCTGGTGCTGCTATACAGTGGTTAAGGGATGAGCTTAAGATAATTGACAATTCACCGCAAAGTGAAGAATACGCTCAAAAGGTCAGCGACACAAATGTAGTATACGTAGTGCCGGCATTTGTAGGATTAGGTGCACCTTATTGGGATATGTATGCAAGGGGCGCGATTTTAGGATTGACAAGAGGCGTAAAAAGAGAGCACATAATAAGAGCTACGCTAGAATCTTTGGCGTATCAGACACGAGATGTTTTAGAGGCTATGCAGGATGATTCTGGCATCAAGTTAAGCGCATTAAAGGTTGATGGAGGAGCATCTGCAAATAATTTCTTGATGCAGTTCCAGGCAGACATATTAGGTGTACCTGTAGATAGACCTACTGTCATAGAGACGACTGCATTAGGTGCATCATATCTTGCAGGTATTGCTACAGGCTTCTGGAGTGGCAGAGAAGAAGTTGCAAAGAATTGGGGCGTTGACAGGCATTTTGAACCTAATATGGATGCTGAAACAAGAGAAAAACTTTATGCAGGATGGAAAAAAGCCGTGGAAAGGTCTATGAATTGGGCTGACTAAGTGGTATAATTAAATTGATGAACAAAAGATACAATTGAATATTAGGATGGCGGAGAATAGGAGAGCCATATATAACCGTAGAGCCGGCTATATATGGCTTTGTCTTTTTTTTAAGAATTTGATAGCTGAAAGGGATGGTAAAATGTATGATGTCATAATTGTCGGCGGTGGTGTAGTAGGATCTGCTATTGCCAGGGAATTATCTAAATATGACATTAAAGTTCTACTTATAGAAAAAGAAGATGATGTTGCATCAGGTGGTGCATCAAAAGCCAATAGTGCTATACTTCACGCTGGATATGATCCAGTGCCTGGCACATTAAAAGCTAAATTAAATGTAAGAGGAAATGAGATGTTTGATGAGCTTTGCAAAGATTTAGATGTTCCTGTGAAGAGAGTTGGTTCACTAGTTGCCGCATTTTCACAAGATGAAGTAGAAAGTCTTTATAAATTGTATGATAGAGGGTTAAAGAATGGCGTCAAGAAGATGTCTATTATATCTTCGGATATGGTTAAAGAGATTGAGCCAAACATAAATGATACAATTGTTGCTGCTTTATACGCAAAAACTGCGGGCATTATCTGTCCTTACGGTTTTGTAATAGCCTTGGCTGAAAACGCTGCACAAAACGGTGTCGAATTTGTATTCAATCAAGAAGTCATATCTATAAATAAAGAAGAAGATGGTTTTATAGTAAAAACACAAGATAGAGAATATTTTAGCAAATACGTTGTGAATGCGGCGGGACTTTATGCAGATGTGATAAATAACATGGTAAGCGATAAACATTTCTCAGTTCATCCAAGAAAAGGTGAGTATTTGATTTTGGATAAAGAAGAAGGTTATTTGGCAAATACCGTCATATTTCAAGTACCAACTAAGATGGGAAAAGGAATACTGGTGTCGCCAACTGTTGATGGCAACTTGCTTATAGGGCCTACGTCTGAGGATGTATACAACAAGGAATTTCGAAAGACTACTTACAAAGGATTGGAGAAGGCCATAAAAGGTGCCAAAAAAAGTGTTGAAAAATTTAACGAAAGGAAGACGATAACACAATTTACCGGTGTAAGGGCTGTGCCAGATGTTGATGGCGAAGATTTTATTATAGGCGAATCAGATGTTAAAGGATTTATAAATGTAGCAGGCATAGAATCACCTGGTTTCACATCAACACCTGCAATTGCAGAGATGGTAAGAGAAATACTAAAAGATGCAGGACTTAAAATGGTTGAAAAAGATAATTTTAATCCCAAGAGAAAGCCTGTCATACGCTTTAATGAATTAACAGACGATGAGAGAAATGAACTGATAAAGAGAGATCCTGCTTATGGAAAAATCATTTGCAGGTGTGAGACAGTTACCGAAGGTGAGATAATTGATGCAATAAGAAGACCTGTTGGAGCAAAAAGCATTGATGGCGTAAAGAGGCGTGTCAGAGCTGGTATGGGAAGATGCCAAGGAGGATTTTGCAGCCCCAGAGTGTTAGAGATACTTTCAAGAGAGCTTAATGTAGATCCACTTAATGTTACAAAGTTTGGCGGCAATTCAAATATTTTGACAGCTAAAGCGAAAGAATATATCATAAACTCGTACAAGGAACTATTAAAAAGTGGGGTGTAGATGATGATGGAATACGACATAGTAATAATTGGCGCAGGTCCTGCAGGACTTGGAGCAGCAGTTGAAGCGTATGAAAAAGGT
>JASBVU010000241.1 GCA_029960905.1 Thermoanaerobacterium sp. | reverse complement strand
AACAGGATACCATACATCCTTTAAAAAGTTTAATGCCGCATCGTATCTGTCAAAAGCCTTAAACCTTGCAGTTGGAATATTGTACTTATGAAGCAGTAATTTTGTAAAATATTTGCTGCCCTCTATAGCTGCAGCGTCCCTTCTCGGTCCGAAAATTCTAAGGCCACTATTTTCAAATTCATCTACTATGCCTTTCATCAGCGGAACTTCAGGACCTACAATCGTCAAGTCCACGCTACTATCAATAGCAAATTTCTTGAGTTTCTCCACATCAGATACATTTATATCGATGCATTCCGCTATATCAGAAATACCACCATTCCCAGGAGCACAATAAATCTTATCTACCCTTTTGCTTTCTCTAATCTTTTTAACTATGGCATGCTCTCTGCCACCGCCACCTACAACAAGAACATTCATATTCTCTCCTCCAAACAATTGCGGCTGTTTATTTAATGCTTAAAATGCCTTATGCCTGTGAATATCATTGAAATTCCTGCTTTATCTGCCGCATCGATCGATGCATCATCGTTTATAGACCCACCAGGCTGGATAATCGATGTAATGCCAGCTTTCGCTGCTTCTTCCACAACGTCTGGAAATGGGAAAAATGCATCTGAAGCCAGTACACTTCCCTTTGCCTTTTTACCCGCTTGTCGTATGGACTGTTCTGTTGGCCAAATGCGGTTCACCTGTCCAACCCCGATTCCAACTGTCATACCATCTTTAGCCAAAACGATGGCATTTGATTTCACATGCTTCACCACTTTCCAAGCAAATCTTAAATCCTTAAGCTCTTTTTCGTTAGGAGCATTTTTTGTGACAACCTTCAGTTTATCGTCATTCAAGTCAACCTCATCTTTTTCCTGAACTAATATTCCGCCTTCTACCTTCTTCAAATCGTACTCTTTTGCGTATCCATCTAAAAGCTTAAGAATTCTGACATTTTTCTTTTTCTCGAGAATCGCCAATGCTTCTTCCTCAAAGTCAGGAGCTATTATTATCTCTAAAAATATCTTCGAAAGCTCTAAAGCCGTATTTGCATCTAATGTGCGGTTAAATGCCACAATGCCACCAAATATTGAAACAGGATCACATTCATAGGCTTTTTTAAACGCATCGTATATATTGTCTGATACAGCCACACCACAGGGATTTGTATGCTTTACTGCCACTGCAGCAGGTTCATCAAACTCTTTTAACAGTTCAATTGCAGCATTTGCGTCGTTTATATTATTGAAAGAAAGCTCTTTTCCGTGCAGCTTTACGCATTCAGATATTCCAAAAGATTTCAAGGAGTTTTTGTAAAATGCAGCTTTTTGATGTGGATTTTCACCATATCTCATGTCCTGCGATTTCTCAAAGGAAAAAGTTATTGTATCTGGAAACTCTACTCCATTTTTCTCCAAAAGATAATTGTATATCAGCGAATCGTATGACGCAGTATGTCCAAATGCTTTCATTGCAAGATAGAATCTGGTCTCTTCTTTCGTATTGCCATATTCTTTTATCTCTTCAACGACTTTGTCGTAGTCATCAGGGTCAACTAAAACTGTCACGTATCTGTAGTTTTTCGCTGCGGCTCTAATCATGGACGGGCCCCCGATGTCTATGTTCTCTATTGCATCTTCAAGTTTCACATCGTCTTTCAGTATCGTATCTTTAAAAGGATACAAATTTACTGCTACTATGTCGATAGGCTCTATTCCATTTTCATCCAACTGTCTTCTGTGGTTTTCATCGTCTCTTATAGCCAGAAGCCCACCGTGTATCTTAGGATGCAGCGTTTTTACCCTGCCATCTAAAATCTCAGGAAAGCCTGTAACATCAGAGACTTTTACAGCATTTATGCCACTATCCTTTAATAGCTTGTACGTACCGCCAGTTGATAATATCTCATATCCCAGCTCATCCAACTTTTTTGCAAAGCCGACGATTCCATCCTTTTTAGACACACTTATCAATGCTCTCTTTGACATCATCATACCTCCTATTTTATATAAACCTTTCTTCCTTCAACTTTAAGCCTTCCTTCAGTAAACAGCTTTACAGCATAAGGCAGCAATTTGTGCTCCAGCTTTAAAACTTTAGATGCTACTATCTCAGGTGTATCGTCATCCTCGACTTTTACCACCTCTTGCATTATGATAGGGCCAGTGTCTGCACCTGAGTCAACAAAATGCACTGTACAGCCAGTATATTTCACACCGTAATCAACGACAGCCTTGTGAACATTTATGCCGTAATATCCTTTGCCGCAAAATGATGGTATTAAAGATGGATGTATGTTTATTATCTTATTTTGATACTTATTTACGATCTCTTCATTCAGTATCGTTATGAAGCCTGCCAAGATTATTCCATCTGGATTTATCTCATTGACAACATTCGCAAGCTCTTCATAAAACTTGTCCTTTAGCTTCTTTTTTGGAATGCAGTAGTAAGGTATATTGTTCATTTCAGCCCTTTTTAAAGCGTAAGCTCCTTCTTTATCGCTTATTAGTGCTACAATTTCAGCATTAATATATCCGCTTTTGATGCCATCTATAATAGACTGAAAATCAGTTCCACTTCCTGACGCCATAACCAGTAATCTCATAGCAATACCTCTTTTTCACCATTTACAATTTCTCCTATTATAAATGGTTTCTCTCCTGCAGCTTTTAGCTGACTTACTGCATCGTCACACTGATGATTTGGAACAATAATGATCATTCCAATCCCCATGTTAAACGTCCTATACATTTCCATATCTTCGATATTTCCAATGTCTTTTATTAGGCTAAATATATGCGGAACATCCCATGACTTTTTGTCTATTTTAGCAGATACTCCGTCTTTCAGTGTTCTTGGTATATTATCTATAAACCCTCCACCTGTTATGTGTGCCATTCCCTTAACGCTTATGCCTTTTAAGGATTTAAAAGCCTTCACATAAATCCTGGTAGGTTTTAAAATAACCTCGCCTAACGATAAACCGTATTCTTCTATATAATCATCAGTGCTCATTTTACCCAAATCAAATAAGACTTTTCTAACCAAAGAATATCCATTTGAGTGTATTCCTGATGATGCAAGCCCTATTATGACATCTCCAACCTCAATATTTCTGCCATCGATTATCTCATCCTTTTCAACAGCGCCTACAGCAAAACCAGCAAGGTCAAATTCGCCTTCATTATACATGCCTGGAAGCTCTGCCGTCTCCCCTCCTATCAATGCACATTCCGCTTCACTGCATCCTGCTGCAATGCCTTTTATCACTTCGACACCTATATCGCTTTGCAACTTCCCAGCAGCAAAGTAATCGAGGAAAAATAAAGGTTTCGCACCACTGACGATTACATCATTTACACACATGGCAACTAAGTCTATACCTATAGTATCATACTTTTTCATCATAAAAGCAATCTTTAATTTTGTCCCAACGCCATCTGTGCCTGAAACCAAAACAGGATTCTTATAATTTGTCAGTTCGTAAAGAGCTCCAAAACCGCCTATTCCATTTAATACACCGCTTTTTATAGTGGATTTTGCAATAGGCTTTATCATTTCTACAAATCTATTTCCCTCATCTATATTTACACCAGCATCTTTGTAGTCCATGGCATCCTCCTTAAATTTACTTTTTTTCGAAAAGATATTTGCTGCCTTCTTTCGGGACTTCCATAGGATACTTTCCATCAAAACATGCTGCACAGATGCTATCTAAACCAACACTTTCTCTTAAGCCTTCTAAGCTTAAAAAGCTTAAGCTGTCTGCCCCAATGTAATCCCTTATGTCTTTAACTTCCATGTAAGATCCTACAAGTTCCTTTTTAGTAGGTGTATCTATTCCAAAGTAACATGAATACTTAACAGGTGGGGAACTTATCCTTACGTGTACTTCTTTTG
>JASBVU010000240.1 GCA_029960905.1 Thermoanaerobacterium sp. | reverse complement strand
AAAAAGAAAAAAAAGCACAAGAAGTTGGTATCTAAATTCTGTTCCCTTTTTAAAATCAGGCAGTTCGTCACACTTGTTGTAGCCGCAAGCTCCACAGTTTAGACCAGCTTTTTTAGGTTTGTTCAAAGAAATAAGCAGTACGGCTCCAGACTTTTCGACATTTTTGCCATCTCTATCGAAATTTTTCTTTCCAGATTCTACCCCATACTTAACCATATCTTCATTAAGCCTTTTTAAATCATCTCCAGTTATGACTTTTGTCTCTATAAAGTCCTGCCCAGACGCTTTCGGTGCTGTTCTCGCAGACAAAGACATGAGCTCTGCGGCTAATTCGATAACATTCATGTGAAATCCCTCCATTTTATTTTTATCACAACAATATTATATTACTATTTTTTCATCATACAAAATCATGCTGTGCAATGTTTTAGGTTATATAAAATTTTTAGTTGGCATATAAAGAGCTCTTTTATAAGACAATATTAGTATCACATCAAAAACTATATGCAATTGTATATACAGCATTATAGACAATGAATTATACAAGTGTTAAAATATTATTAAATTTATAAAAGGGGAAATATAAATGGATAAAGACATTTTAAATAAAATAGACAAGCTTAAAAAAGAGCGAAACGCAGTTATATTAAGCCACTTTTATCAGAGACCTGAAATTCAGGATATTGCCGATTTCATCGGAGATTCACTTGAATTATCAAGAAAAGCGGCAGAGACAAATGCAGATGTAGTTGTATTTTGCGGTGTCCACTTTATGGCTGAAACTGCAAGTATACTGTCACCTGATAAGAGAGTACTTCTTCCAAATGTAGGCGCAGGTTGTCCTATGGCAGAAATGGCTGATTATGATGGACTTTTAAGGCTAAAAGAACAATATCCAAATGCTTATGTGGTAAGCTATGTCAACACTACTGCCGAAGTAAAAGCATTAAGTGATATATGCTGTACATCCGCAAATGCGGTAAAAGTAGTGAATACAATACCTAAGGAAAAAGAGATTATTTTTGTCCCAGACAAAAATTTGGGACGTTATGTGGAAAAGATGACGGGAAGAAAGATGATAATTTGGCAAGGGTACTGCAATACCCACAATAAATTGTCAAAACTTGAAGTCGCATTGACGAAAGAAAAATATCCGGAAGCATTGGTATTAGCCCATCCTGAGTGCAGAGAAGATGTTTTAGATATTGCAGATGGGGTATTTTCTACATCTGGCATGATAAAATTTGTAAAAGACAGCAATGCCAGTGAATTTATAATATGCACAGAGGATGGCATACTTCATCAGTTGCAGAAGAAATATCCTGATAAAAAATTCATACTGCCTTCTAATAAATTGGTATGTCCTAATATGAAGAAAACGAGTATTGAAGATGTGCTGGAGAGCCTTGAGAATTTGCGTCCAGAAGTGAAGGTTTCTGACGATATTAGACAGAAAGCGATTATTCCAATTAAAAGGATGTTAGATGTAAAATGAGCTACAGCGTAAATTTTGATTCTAATGAAGTAGAAAGCTATATGACTGATTACGTAATAGTAGGCAGCGGTATAGCTGGTCTTAATGCTGCTTATTTGGCAAAGGACTATGGAGAAGTTTTTTTGTTGACCAAAGATAGACTTTCCCATTCAAGTTCATCATTGGCACAGGGCGGCATAGCCTGCGTCATGTCTAAAAGTGATAGCTTCGAGTCCCACATAGAAGATACGATTTATGCTGGTGCAGGATTATGCGACAGAGAAGCTGTGGAGGTCTTAGTTAAAGAGGCGCCATCTAATATTAAGCGCCTTATCAATTTGGGCGTTAAGTTTGATAAAAGGGATGGTGAACTTGAGCTTGGAAGGGAAGGAGCACATTCTTCAAATAGGATAATACATGCAGGAGACTACACTGGTAGAGAAATAATAAATGGACTCATGGGTGTTTTAAATTGTGTCAATATTTTTGAAGATACTTTAGTGCTTGATTTGCTTGTAGAAGATAATATTGTGAAGGGCGTTTTGGCAAAGAACTTGATTTCAGATCGATTTTTCATCGTGTGGGCAAAAGTGGTGATACTGGCAACAGGCGGTGCTGGGAATCTTTTTTTAAATACGACAAATCCTGACACATCAACAGGTGATGGTATTTCACTTGCAGCAAGGCAAGGTGCAGTCTTGAAAGACATGGAATTTATGCAGTTTCATCCGACTGCACTGCATGATAAAGATGGAGAAAGGTTTCTTATTACTGAGGCTATAAGGGGTGAAGGCGGCATACTTAGAAATGAAAGAGGTGTAAGGTTCATGCCATTTTATCACCAATTAAATGAACTTGCGCCACGGGATGTAGTGTCTAGAGCAATTTTAAGCGAAATAAGTAAGAGCAAAATAAATTACGTATATTTAGATGTTTCAAATATTGACAAAAATTTATTCAAGAAGCGCTTTCCTTCTATATTCGATAAAATTCAAAAAATGGGTATCGACATCGAAAAAGATTATATACCTGTATCACCTGCTGCACATTATTATATGGGTGGAATTGCCACAGATTTAAACGGAGAAACTACTATAAAAGGGCTTTACGCATGTGGAGAATGTGCTTGTACCGGTGTGCAAGGAGCCAATAGGCTTGCCAGCAATTCATTGCTGGAAGGTTTAGTTTTTTCAACGAGGGCTGTAAATAATTCAAAAAAATATTTAAACAATAAGATTGTACCTTCTCATTTTCATAATGACGACAAAATCGATGTGGAAATAGATGCAGATGGATTGAAGCATGAATTGCGCTATCTAATGGAAGAGAATGTTGGCATTATAAGAAGTGAAAGCAGCTTAAGAACAATGTTGAATTGGCTAAAACTTCATGATAGTATACTTGACATAAACGCGGATGATAGGCAGAAAAACGAGCTTTTAAGTTTATATACTGTAAGCAAGTATATGACAATGGCTGCTCTTTTAAGAAAGGAAAGCCGTGGAAGTCATTTCAGAACTGATTACCCAGAAGAAAATGAGATGTACAAAAAACACATATTGATAAAAGGAGATGAAATTTACTTTGATGGACAGGATGATAGCACAAAGATTGATAGATAACTATATTTTAGAGGATTTAACATGGGGAGACATTACTACAGATTTACTTATTCCTAAAGGAACAAAAGCTAAAGGATACTTGTATGCAAAGGATGATGGCATAATAGCTGGCATTGATGTTTTTTTAATGGTATTTAATACTTTTGATAAAGATATAGAGCATGTAAAATATTTTAAAGATGGTGATGCTGTTAAAAAAGGTGATTTGATATTAGAGACTTATGGAGAGTTAAATTCTTGTCTCAAGGCAGAGCGAGTTGCATTAAATCTTATACAGAGAATGTCAGGAATAGCCACATACGTCAGAATGCTTAAGGATATTATAAATGGAACTAAGGCTCAATTGACGGATACGCGAAAGACGATGCCGGGCTTAAGGTATTTTGATAAGTATGCAGTTTTAGTAGGCGGTGGTATTAACCATAGGTATAATTTATCTGATGGGATTTTGATTAAAGATAATCACATAAAAGCGGCTGGAGGAATTAAAAATGCATTAACTATCATCAAAAATAGCGTTTCGCATACTAAAAAGATAGAAATAGAGGTGGAGACGATACACGAGTTAAAAGAAGCGTTGAAATATGGTGCAGACATTATAATGCTTGATAACATGACTATTGGCATGATGAGAGAAGCTGTAGAGATAACTAATGGTAAAGCCATATTAGAGGCATCTGGAAATATTAACGAAGATAATATATTGCAAGTCGCTAAAACAGGTGTTGATATTATATCAGTTGGTGCAATAACACATTCAGTAAAAGCACTTGATATAAGTTATGATTTATAAAATACGTTGA
>JASBVU010000239.1 GCA_029960905.1 Thermoanaerobacterium sp. | reverse complement strand
TATAAGGATGAATATTCATGCCCTTGAAACAATGGCAGTATACGATATACCTGTTATAACAATAATCCTCAACAATCAGACACTTGGCATGGTTAGACAATGGCAAAATCTCCTTTACAACAAAAGATTTTCTCAGACGGATTTAAACCCGAATCTCAACTTTTCAAAAGTTGCCGAAGCATTTGGGGTATCTGGCAGAAGGATTTACACGAAAGAAGAATTTACAGATGCTTTTAGTGAAGCATTGTCAAACAACAAGCCTTATGTTTTAGAGTGTATCATAGACAAAGATGAAATGGTGCTGCCATTTATTCCTGCAGGAGGAACCATTGAAGAAATGATAGACTAGTATTTTTATAAAATTAATGTTATAATAAGAAAAAATTGAATAAGATTTAACCTTCAGGGATTGGTGAAATTCCATACCGGCGGTAAAGCCCGCGAGCCTTATGGCAGATCTGGTTAGATTCCAGAGCCGACAGTATAGTCTGGATGAAAGAAGGTGAAATGGCAATTGTCATTATGCCCTGAAGTATTACATACATGCTTCAGGGCTAAATTTTTTTGAGGTGATTTTATGGAAAAATACATGAAAAGGGCATTGCAGCTTGCAAAATTAGGGTTAGGACATACAAATCCAAATCCTTTAGTAGGGGCTGTAATTGTTAAAAATGGCAGGATTATAGGTGAAGGCTATCATGAATACTATGGGGGACCACATGCAGAAATAAATGCATTAAAAAATGCTAAAGAAGATGTTAAAGGTGCTCAACTTTATGTCACATTAGAACCATGTTGCCATTATGGTAAAACGCCGCCATGTGTTGATGCTATCATAGAATCAGGTATAAAGGATGTTTTTATCGCTATGGAGGATCCAAATGGACTTGTCGCAGGAAAAGGCATTAAAAAGCTAAAAGAAGCAGGTTTAAATGTTTATACGGGATTATTAAAAGATGAAGCAGAGAGAGTAAATGAAGTATTTATTAAGTACATCACAAGTAGAGAACCTTATGTAATATTAAAATCTGCTATGACCATTGATGGAAAAATATCAACTTTTACAGGTGATTCTAAGTGGATAACAAACGAAAAATCAAGGGAGTATGTCCATAAAGTTAGAAGCAGCGTTATGGCGATAATGGTAGGAATCAACACTGTTATAAAAGATAATCCATCTCTCACCGTTAGGTTGCAAGGATATAAAAACCCTTTAAGAGTCATTGTCGATAGCCACGGCAGGATTCCATTAGATGCAAATGTCGTCATTGATAAATCTGCCAAGACTTTAATAGTTACGACAGATATGATGCCATATAATAAGTTAAAAGCTTTAAATGAATTAGGTGTTGATGTGGTTACAACCGAGAAAAGAGATAATAAGGTCGATCTGAAGAAATTGATTTATACATTAGGGGAAAGAGGGATAGATAGTATTCTCATAGAAGGTGGAGGAACTCTCAACTATTCTGCTTTAAAAGAAGGAATAGTGGACAAAGTTATGTTTTATATTGCTCCAAAAATAATAGGTGGAAGCAATTCGTTGACGCCTGTAGAAGGTGATGGCATTGACTTGATTAAAGATGCTATAATTGTTGAAAAATTAGATGTAAAAAGATTCGACGATGACATACTTATAGAAGGCTATATCAAAAAGTAGGTGTTAAGATGTTTACTGGAATTGTAGAAGAAGTTGGAAAGGTCAAAATGATTCAAAGAGGAAATATTACCAAAATAGCAGTAGAGTGCAAAAAAGTCTTAGATGGTGTAAAAGTTGGAGATAGCATAGCTGTAAATGGGGTATGTTTAACAGTTACAAATATAGATAAAGATTTATTTTCATCAGATATAATGTATGAAACCATTAAGACAAGCAATTTGGGAAGTTTAAAGACAGGAAGCATTGTCAATTTAGAAAGGGCGTTGAGCATATCAGGTAGGCTAAATGGACACATCGTGACGGGACATGTGGATACAGTCGGTACAATAATTGATAAAAACAAAATAAACGATACGACGACATTTAAAATTAAAATTGATGAAAGATATTTAAAGTATGTTGCAGATAAGGGAAGTATCGCTGTCGATGGAATAAGTTTGACAGTAGTAAAGGCATCAGCTTCATATTTTACAGTGTCAATTATACCCCATACAGAGATCAATACAACCTTAAACACTAAAAAAATTGGAGATAGCGTAAATATTGAAGTTGATATACTTTCAAAGTATGCAGAAAGACTTTTAATGAAGAAAAACGATGATAAATTTTTAATAGAAAATTATTTATAAGGAGATGTTTATATATGTTTGATACTATTGAAAGTGCAATAGAAGATATAAAAAATGGTAAAATGGTCATTGTTGTTGATGATGAGGACAGGGAAAATGAAGGAGATCTTCTTATGGCTGCGGAAAAAGTGACAAGTGACCATGTAAACTTTATGATAAAGTACGGGCGAGGATTGGTATGTGTTCCTATGATGGGGGAAAGACTTAAAAAATTAAATATCAGGAAGATGGTGTTTGATAATACCGATAAAAAAGAAACGGCTTTTACAGTATCTGTAGATTATAAAAACTGCAAAACTGGAATTTCTGCTTATGAAAGAGCACTTACTATAAAAATGCTTATAGATGATGAATCGACGCCGGGTGATTTTACAAAGCCGGGACATGTGTTTCCATTGGAAGCGAAAGAAGGAGGAGTTTTAGTAAGAGCGGGACATACAGAAGCAGCGTGTGATTTATCAAGGCTCGCAGGTTTAAAAAGTGCTGGTGTAATCTGCGAAATAATAAAAGATGATGGAAAAATGGCTAGGCTTCCAGAGCTAATTGAATTTTCGAAAAAATTTAATTTAAAAATAATTTCTATTGCTGATCTTATAGAATTTAGAAGAAAAAATGAAAAACTAGTCAGAAGAGTGGCAGAAGCGTATTTGCCAACAAGATATGGGAATTTCACGATAATAGGTTATGAAGAAATCTTAACGGGTAAAGAACATGTTGCATTGATAAAAGGTGATTTGTCTGATAGTCCTACCTTAGTCAGGGTTCATTCAGAATGTTTGACAGGTGATATTATGGGGTCATTAAGGTGTGATTGTGGCGATCAGCTTCATGTAGCAATGGAGAAGATTGGAAAAGAAGGAGGTGTGCTGTTGTATTTAAGGCAGGAAGGCAGGGGAATAGGACTTTTAAACAAGATTAAAGCATACCATTTACAGGATGAGGGACTTGACACGGTAGATGCCAACATTAGATTAGGTTTTCCAGCTGATATGAGGGAATACGGAATAGGGGCTCAGATTTTGAAAGATCTTGGACTTAAAAAACTTAGAATAATGACGAACAACCCTAAAAAACTGGCTGGTATTTCAGGTTATGGCCTTGAAATTGTAGAAAGAGTTCCTTTAGAGGTTTCAATTAATAGACACAATGAAAGATATCTTAAAACAAAGAAAGAAAAATTTGACCACATATTTACTTCATTTTAAAAATATGTAAAGGAGAGATTATATTGAAAAAGTATGAAGGAAAACTCATTGGAAATGGCCTAAAGGTAGGCATTGTAGTAAGCAGATTTAATGAATTTATAACGAATAAACTTTTGGATGGTGCTTTGGATGCTTTAAGAAGACATGGTGTTGACAATGAAAGCATTGACATTGCATGGACGCCAGGCGCATTTGAAATACCTCTTATATCAAAGAAGATGGCAACATCAAAAAAATACGATGCGGTTATCGCGCTTGGCGCTGTAATAAGAGGTGATACACCGCATTTTGATTATGTTGCAAATGAAGTATCAAAAGGAATAGCAAAAATATCCGTAGATTATGATGTGCCTGTAATATTTGGAGTCCTTACGACGGATACAGTTGAACAGGCAATCATGAGGGC
>JASBVU010000238.1 GCA_029960905.1 Thermoanaerobacterium sp. | reverse complement strand
CATATATAGTAGCAGGGATATTTTCCATAATCTGTGCATTAACATCACTTGTTAGGGATAAAATTAATAAAAAGAATAATTTAGAAAAGGATGGAATGTAAATGGAAAGGACATTTGCTATGGTAAAGCCAGACGGTGTAAAGCGTGGACTTATAGGTGAGATATTAAAGAGGTACGAAAGCAAAGGACTTAATCTTGTGGCTGCAAAAGTCACATCACCTTCTTTAGAGCTGCTTCAAAAGCACTATGAAGAACACAAAGACAAGCCTTTTTACAATGACTTAATTCGATACATGATGTCTGGCCCTGTTTTCGCCATGATTTTAGAAGGTGATAATGCTGTTAAAATAGTCAGACTTTTAAATGGTCCTACAAAAATTGAAGAAGCCCAGCCAGGTACAATACGAGGAGATTTTTGCACAAATACGACATTTAATATAGTCCATGGCTCTGACAGCTTAGAAAGCGCAAAAAGGGAGATACTTTTATGGTTTCCAGAATATGCGAATAAAATTTAGGACAAGTAAATAAACTCTAATAGAAGAAAAATTCTATTGGAGGAGAGTATTCAATGATTAAAGTATACAGCAAAACCAACAAGTACGGAATAATATACGGAAAAATAGATGGCTACAATTGGTATGCTTTAGTGCAAGCTGATGTCGTCGATTACGGAATAAATCCGGAGACATTATCAAAAGGCACTGGAAGAGTTTCAAGGCTTTTTATATACAAAGACATTGAAAAAAATCTGTTAAATCAAAGTGCAATATCAGAATCCATCATTGCAGATTACAGACATAAATGGAATTTCATAAATGACAACAAGAAAGATGTAGTAAAAAGGCTTGTAAACTATCTAGAGCTTAGATATTCTTTGAAAGTTTTAAAAGAGGCGAAGTAAAATTTACTTCTCCTCTTTTTTTGGTAACACAAATGCAGTATACAGATTGTTGAAAACAAATTCTATAGATGAAAAAAATACCACTACCAGCCAGTCAAACCAAGTAAGCGGTACAGTCTTAAAAACACTGCTTAAAAATGGTATGTATATGGTTGAGATAAAAAGCAAGAATGACGCAGTAACTGCAACTACAAGATATTTATTTGTAAATAAACCCAATTCAAATATTAAATGTCTTTCAGACCTGCATTCAAATGAATGTATAAGCTCCACCATGACTAAAGTTGAAAAAGCAATTGTTCTTGCTCTATCCAGCGTCCCATAAGTCAAAGCAAATATGTACGATGACAACGTGCAAACAGCCATTAAAGTCCCAACAATACCTATTCTTATTCCAAGACCGTTTGCAAAAATGCTTTCATCTGCCTTTCTCGGCTTTAAATTCATTATGTCTTTATCTGCGGGATCAAGCCCCAATGCTAACGCAGGTAACCCATCTGTCACAAGATTTACCATCAAAATTTGTATAGGAACAAGCGGAAGTTCTAAAGATGACAAAGCAGCCAAAAACATTGTTATCACTTCCCCAATGTTGCATGACAATAAATACCTTATAAATTTTCTGATGTTGTCGTATATAATTCTTCCTTCTTCAATTGCCGCTACAATGGTGGCAAAATTGTCATCAGTCAAAATCATAGACGACGCCTCTTTCGCCACATCAGTACCGCTTTTCCCCATAGAAATTCCAATATCAGCCTCTTTAATAGCAGGTGCATCATTTACGCCATCGCCAGTCATGGCTACAACATATCCCCTGCTTTTTAAAGCTCTTACAATCCTCAATTTATGTTTTGGAGAAACTCTCGCATAAACCGTCGTGTTTTCAACTGCTTCATTAAGTTTCTTATCATCTAATCTATCTATCTCGTCTCCTGTCATGATATTGTCAGCCTTTGAGCGTATATTCAATTCATCTGCAATGGCTGCAGCAGTTAACTTATGGTCGCCTGTTATCATTATAGGTTTAATGCCTGCTAATTTGCATTTTAATACAGCATCGTATGCTTCTCTTCTGGGCGGATCTATCATTCCTTCTAATCCTACAAAAACCAAATCCCTTTCAATTATTGAAGGGTCGCTGTATCTAACTCCTTTAGGAATCCTCCTGTATGCAAATGCCAATACTCTAAGAGCTTCCCTGCTGAACTTCTCGTTTGCATCAAGTATTTTTCTCTTTTCAATTGGGCTTAAAGAAACCTCCCTACCATCTTTCAAAATCTTATTGCAAAGCTCTACTACAACATCAGGTGCCCCTTTCGTAAATGCGTAAATCACTCCATTCTCTTCAATTATTACGCTCATCCTTTTCCTGTCTGAATCAAATGGAATTTCTTCAATGCGTTTCATCTTTTTCTCTGCGTATTCTTTAGAGACACCACCTAAAATTGATGCATACATGATAGCAGCTTCTGTAGGGTCTCCAACGTATTTTACATCTTCTATAAATTCATTTCTTACTTTGATTTTCTCTAATTTTACATCCGCATTATTACACATGCATCCTATTTCTAATAGCTTTTTCAATGTAAGATCGTAAATAGGGTCTAACTTCTTTCCATTTGATGCAAAACTAATGGCACCCTGTTTACCTTCAATTTCTACAACACCATCATTTACAAAGATCTTTTTAACCGTCATTTTATTTTCCGTCAAAGTGCCTGTTTTATCAGTACAGATGACATTTGTACAGCCAAGCGTTTCTACGGCCGGAAGTTTCCTGACAATCGCATTTCGCTTTAACATCCTTTGTACTCCTATAGCAAGCGATACTGTGACAACTGCAGGAAGACCTTCAGGTATGGCAGCTACCGCAAGGCTAACTCCAGACAAAAACATGTAATAGATAGATTCTCCTCTAATGATTCCCATTGCCACCACAAGAGCGCAAATTAATAGGGAACCTGTTACAAGGATCTTCCCTAATTTATCGAGCCTTCTTTGAAGTGGTGTCATGCTATCGTCAATATCCTTAATCATCCCTGCAATTTTGCCCATTTCAGTCCTCATGCCTACATCAACAACTAAAGCTTTGCAGCGTCCGCTTGTGACTACAGTACCCATGTATATAAAGCTGTTTTTTGGTGCCGCCTTCCTATTTCCTATTTCAGCAGGTTCTTTTGTTACAGGAATAGATTCACCTGTCAGAATAGATTCATCCAGCCTGAGGTTGTAAGATTCAAATACGATAGCATCCGCTGGTACTTTGTCACCTGCTTCAAGCAATATTACATCATCAACTGTTATTTCTTCCGAAGGAATTTCTCTTACAACACCATCTCTTAAAACCTTTGAAGATGGCGCAGAAAGTTTTTTCAGAGCATCCAGCGACTGTTCTGTCCTGTATTCTTGCACAAAGCCAAGAATTGCATTAAGAATGATGATAACCGTAATCGTCACTGCATCGGCTATTTCTCCCATAACAGCAGAAATCAGGGTTGCAACTAACAAAACCATAACAATAAAGTCTTTAAATTGATCTAAGAAAATATCGAAAGCAGTCAACTTTTTACCTTCATCAAGAACATTAGGACCGTATTTTAATAATTTCTTACGTGCTTCTTGTTCGCTCAACCCATTTTTGACAGATTCATCGTTAAAGAAGTAAATTGTACTATTTTCTGGTTTTTTTGTTTGAAACATTTGTACCCCCCTTTGTACATTTCTCTTCATATAAAAATATGAGGTTACATGTAAAAACATGACCTCATATTTTTAAGCTTTGCCATTCATCCCTTGCAAAATCAACTATCATAGAAAAATTACTTCGCAAAGGATGATTCACTACCTTATTAAACCATTTAAGTGCTTCATCTCTATTGCCTAATACCTTATTTAACTCACCTATCAAGTATATAAGCTGTATTTCTCCTTCAAACGATTCATTTCCTTCATACGCTTTTTTATATTTATCCAGTGAAATCTTCAAATACTTCATT
>JASBVU010000237.1 GCA_029960905.1 Thermoanaerobacterium sp. | reverse complement strand
AGGATGCATATCTCTTCCACCGTATGGAGTGAAGATTTTAGAGAGGTTGTAATAATGTAATATGAGTAAGGGATGGCGATATGAAGCCATCCCTTTTTTTGTATCATCATGCCGAAGTTAGAACATTTTAATGGGGATCAGCATCAGAAATCAATTGAATTAAAATGCAGTTGTTTGGGAATTCCTTTAGTAATCTTTACAGCCTTCAAATAAGTTATAATCAAATTTTTATTTTTTGCAGGAATATAGAAATTTTTGTAGAATAACTAAATTATGGGAGGTGATAGATTGAGGATAAAGTGTGTTTTTGAGACAGACTGTTTGCCGGTTGCTTATAATATGATGTTTGTAAGCCTTATAAAAGAGTGTTTGAATAAGATAGATGAAAATTACTTCAATAGATTGTTCTATTATCAAGGTAAGCACAACAAGAAGAGCAAAAACTATTCGTTTGCCGTAGGGCTTAAGAATTTTGAGTTAGATAATGAAGTGTTTAAAATTAATGACAGTATCATATTCAGTTTATCTTCTCCAGATCTAGAATTCTTTATTAATTTCTACAATGGTTTGTTGAGAACGGATATTTTTAATTATAAAGGATACACATTGAGAAGAAAAAGAATAGTTCATGTTAAAGAGAAATATATAACGCAGCAGGAAGCAGTGTTTAAAACCCTTTCCCCTATTTGTATAAAAGACGCTGAAGGAAGATTTCTTGATCTTGAAGATGAAAAATACAGTCGTGAACTGGGTTATTTAGCTGATATCATATTGAAAAATTTCAGGGGATATGGGCTTAAAAAGGAGATATGTTTTGAACCTGTTAACATGACCAAAGTTGTTGTAAAAATTGATAAACAGCTGGAAAACGGTGACTACTATAAGATTAATGCATATCGAGGGATATTTAAGTTAAAGGGGGATGCAGAAGATTTAAATCTATTACATCAACTTGGCCTATCTTTCAGGAGAGGTCAAGGTTTTGGAATGTTAGAGGTGATCTAAATGCAAATAAGAATTTATACCAGCGACTGGTTTTACAACATGGGCATAGTAGGGCTTATACGGATTTTGGAACATGCCAGAAGGAATAACAAAGATGTAGACTACAGAATAAAACAGGACTATTTGGAATTTGACAGCAGGGTAATTGCGGAGTTTCATAATTACTATTTTGATTATTTCTATGACGAGTATGTTAAGAGTGAATATAAAGACATTATGGATGAATTTTCAAAACTTGAAGAAGCGAGCAAAGCAGAAGATATAGCAACAAAAATTGAAGAATTTTTATCAAATAATAAATTAGATGATAAAGCTTCAAAAAAAGGGTATGAAGACAGTATAAATCTAATAAAAGATAAGATCAAAACGCTTAAGCAAAATTATGAGCAGAATCAACTTGAGGCAGTGTTAAATGAAGTAAAAGGTCTGTTGAATAACAAAGATATCGTTGAAAAATATGCTTTGGATTATTTAAGGAGTATATTGTATGATAACTTTTTTGGGCAAATGAGTTTTTTGCAAAAGAATCTATCAAATAAAAGCATAAACGACCACAAGGAGATAATGTTTAAAGATTTTATACGACCGTTGCTTATAGATTTAAATGTAACGGACCTAATCAATAATAATGATTTTGATGCTTTAAATGGATTTATACAAGAACATGAGGGGAAAGAGCAAAATTTAAAAATTTACAAAAGGTGTTTGAAAAAGTCTAAAAATCAAAAAGAGAAATTTATTAGCGAATTAAAGAGCAGTAATAACTTATGTTCAATATGCAATTCATATTTTTCCTTTGGGGAAGATTTTAATGAATCAAGGTTTCTAATATTGGGTGTCAGCAATCAAAATGCGTTGAACTTCTTCTGGAATTTCGAAAATAGATATCCTATATGCAACCTTTGTAAATTGGTTATACTTTGTGCGCCGGCAGGTGTAGTGAGGTTTATAAAACCATATATTGAGGTTAACAGGATAGAAGACTGGTGGAAAAGGATATTTTATGTATTTGTAAACTTAGATACAAATCTGATGGATTTGTTTAAAAAGAATGAACTGTTGAAAAACAAGATGAATTCGGATAACCCGTACAAGGAATTTATCATGGATATTTTAGAACAGGCCCGTGAAGAGTCTATCTGGACACTTCAAAACATATTATTTGTTGAATTTAATGGGCAGTACCAGAGCAAAAAGTCAAATTTAAAGTACATGTATATAAGCAAATTTACAGCGAAATATTTTATAAATTATTCTAGCGATACACTGGGCAGGATAAGAGATTACAGATTTAAAGTTGAATTAATGGATGGTATATTGGATAACAAAGATTTGAATTCTATTATATTTAAGCAACTAAAGTTAATGCTTAAAAACAATTTTGATGGTTTGGACATATATTATGCAACAATGTCAAAAGCTCTTTTGGATTGCATAAAAAAGGAAGGAGATGAGAAAAAAGTGAGAGACAAGGTTTACAGGGCATTTTACTCAGGTAAAGAGATGAGGGCATATCTAAGTGAAAATAAGTCAGACAACAGGATAAGTTCAATTGCATACAGGCTTCTTAATACAGCAAAAGTTGGTAATAAAAAGGACTTTATGGATACCGTTATGAGACTCTACATAAACTCAGAAATGGAGATGCCCAGGGTTCTTCTTGAAGCCTTTTATGAAGGCGATATAGATTTTGAAACTTTGGCCCAAAGCTATATAGCTGGCCTTATTACTACTGATGTAAAGGAGGATAGCAAAAATGAGTAAAACTGCAACCATGAGTATAATTTTTCAGGCTCAAAGCTTAAATTACGGTGAAGGTATAGGTAATATTTCTGAGCTTAAAAAACTAACAAGAGGAAATGGCTTACAGTATACGGTAGCATCAAGGCAGTGTCTGAGATACGATATAGTAAGGCTTGGAGCATTGATTTATAACTGGAATTTACAGGTTGTGGATAAGAGCAAAGGCACGGTTCAATTCAGGGAGGATCTAACAATCAAGGATTCAGTCGAAATGGATTTGTTTGGTTATATGAAGACAAAAGAAGGGGAAGGCGGAAGCAACAGATCCGCTGCGGTTAGAATTAGTTTTGCTACTTCACTGGAACCATATAAAAACGATATTGAATTTTTAAGCAATAAAGGTTTAGCTGACAGAATAGGTGAAGATGCAAATATAGCCAATGTAGAACAGCATTTAAGCTACTATACATACACGGCTACAATTGATTTGAATAAAGTTGGCGTTGATGGTGAGATAGTACTGGACAATCAAACCAGATTCCAGCGTGTTTCTCAGCTTTTAGATATTATAAAAATCCTTAACAGAGAGATAAGAGGAAGGCAGGAAAATCTGTCGCCATTGTTTGTGATAGGAGGAATGTATGATTTCCCCAATCCGGTATTTCTAGGGAGAATAAAACTTTCCGTGGTAAAGGATTCCTTTGCCATAGACCTTGAGCCCATAAAGTCTGCTATGGAGATCTGCGTTTTTGATAAGAGCGTAAAGGATTCAACAAGAGTGGGTATTGTCAATGGGATATTTGCCAATGAACCGGAAATTAAAGATTTGTTTGGAGAAAAGGCAATGACGGTAAATGAGTTCTTTGAGAGTATGAAAAAGGAAATTAAAGAGTACTATGGGGTGTGATTAAATGAAAGCTTTGAAGCTCAAGCTTTTTCAGGAAACCGCATGTTATAAAAAACCTTTTGCGTTTAAGGTGGCAGAGACGTATCCTCTGCCTCCTTATTCTACTGTAAAGGGCTTTTTGCACTATATTCTTAAAGCACGCGATTACATCGATATGGCAGTATCTGTTCAAGGGGATTATGAGGACAAGTATGTAAATTTACAAACCTTTTACTTTTATAAAGGAAAAGAGATAACTAAGATGCCTTTAAATGTACATTATC
>JASBVU010000236.1 GCA_029960905.1 Thermoanaerobacterium sp. | reverse complement strand
ATTTCCGAAAGGCAGTTACCCAATTGTAACAGGTTCTTATGATTCTTGGCTTTTGGCTATGACTTACGCAGAGCAAGAGACAGGAAAACCTTTCTTGACTACAGATGTCAAACTTAATTTTACACAAGACGATATAAAGACAGCTTTATCATTCTATAAGACTCTATTAGACAAAAAAGTCACTACCCCAATTCAGTCAATAGCTGCAGAAGGTGGCAATGGGCTTGCGCCTATAGCACAGCTTCCAAGCTTCTTAAATGGCAAATTTGCAGGCTTGTTTGAATGGACAAGTGCAATATCAAAAGAAGCTACTCCTATTAAGCAGAACAACATGGAGCTTGTGACAGCAGGACTTCCTATGAATTCTGATGCTAAGACATCAGCGGCTATATTAAAGCCATCAATGCTTTTTGCTATCAATAAAGATTGCAAATATCCAAAAGAAGCAGCTACATTCTTGAATTTCATCTTGAATGATCCACAAGGCGTAGAAGCTATGGGTACCAGCAGAGGAATACCTGTAAGCAAAGCTGCTGTAGAAACACTTAAAAAAGACGGCAAAATATCAGGCTTAGAGTATGAAGGCTTGCAGATATTAGAGTCAAATCCAGGCTTGCCATTAAGCCCGTATTTGGAGGATCCGAAGCTACAACAAGTATATGATCAGACTATAGATAAGATTTCTTACAACCAAGAGACTGTTGATCAGGCAGCAAAAGAGATGTACACAAATCTTCAGAATGTGCTAAGCCAGATAACAAAATAAAACACTGTGGTCAATTTGTGGAACTACAGAATATCAAACTGTAGTTCCACGCATTTAATTAATTGCATCCACTTTGTATTGATAGGAGGGTTTTGATGGAAAACAGGCGCATAGGGCTTTTATATATACTGCCGTGGCTTATTGGACTTTTGATATTTACCATATATCCGTTTGTGACATCTTTAATATTAAGTTTCACAAATTACAATATTATTAATGCACCGCAATTTATTGGTATTCAAAATTACGTCAATATGTTTCATGACAGCACATTCTGGACGTCATTTACTGCAACACTGGAGTATGTTGTAATTACAGTACCACTAAAGCTTATATTCTCGCTTTTTATAGCTTTTATCTTGAATTACAAGCTTAGAGGCATAAATTTTTACCGCACAGCATATTATGTCCCATCGATTCTCGGTGGAAATATTGCTATAGCTGTTTTGTGGAAGTTTGTATTTGCAAATACAGGGCTTGTAAATCAGGTTTTGGGGGTATTTGGCATAAAACCAGTAGGTTGGTTTTCCACAGGTTTAGGAGCAATATTTACCATAAGCGCTTTAAGAGTATGGGAGTTTGGTTCCACCATGGTTATTTTCTTGGCAGGTCTAAAGGATATACCACAAGAGCTTTATGAAGCAGCTGCAGTTGACGGTGCAGGCAAGATTAAAACATTCTTTAAAGTTACTATACCGCTTTTGACACCGATAATATTTTTCAACTTGGTAATGCAGCTTATACAGGCTTTCCAAGAATTCAACGGGCCTTATATGATAACGCAAGGTGGACCCCTCTATAAGACGTATCTTTTGCCAATGATGATTTACGACAATTCATTTAAGTTCTTCAATATGGGATATGGCAGCGCTATATCATGGTTCCTCTTCATAATAATAATGATATTTACAATGTTCGTATTCTCATCGTCAAAGTACTGGGTGTTTTATTCAGATGAAGGAGGAGGCGAGTCATGATGAACAACGAGACAGCATTTAATAATATAAACCTTAAGATGGATAAAGGGTATAGGAAGAGAGAGTTTAGAAGAAAAGTCAACTTAGCGGTGAGATATGCGATACTGACAATTGGCGCTATTATAATGCTGTATCCAATTGTCTGGCTTGTAGGGGCGTCATTTAAGACAAACAGCGAGATATTTTCATCAATAAGCTTTATACCAAAGAGAATCGACTTTACACCTTATGTAAAAGGTTGGATAACAGGCACTCAGTATACATTTGCCACATACTACTTGAATACTTTTAAGTACGTCATTCCTAAAGTGGTGTTTACAGTAATTTCATCTGTGTTGACGGCTTATGGTTTTTCAAGGTTTGATTTTCCATTTAAAAAGCCTTTATTCGCAATACTGATTTCGACGATGTTTTTGCCACAGATCGTTTTAAGGATACCGCTTTATCTGTTTTGGAAGCAATTGCATCTGCTGGACACGTTTATTCCTCTGTACGCAAATGACATATTTGCAGCAGAAGCATTTTTCGTATTCATGATTATACAGTTTATGAGGGGAATACCAAAGGAGCTTGATGAAGCTGCAAAGATAGACGGATGCAATTCATTTACGATATTGACGAGGATATTGCTGCCGGTGATAACGCCAGCCATTGTATCTGTAACGATATTTCAGTTTATGTGGTCCATGAATGACTTTATGGGTCCTCTTATCTACATTTCATCTGTCAGCAAGTACCCTGTCTCAATAGCGTTGAAAATGGCGATGGATGCTACATCAGGCAACTTTGAGTGGAATAAGATAATCGCAATGTCAGTTATAGCCCTTATACCTTCAATTGTGGTATTTTTCTCGGCTCAAAAGTACTTTGTTGAAGGTATATCAACAAGCGGATTAAAAGGATGATTCTTTAAAGAAAGAGTGATTCGATTGGAAGAATTAAATATCATATCAACTACATCCACCACAATTTCATTTGAATTGAAAGGTTCAAAGCCTTATTATTTAGAGAAAAAGTATCAGTTGTATGTCAATTCAAGTTATATTGGTGAAGTTGATAGAAATGTGTGGACAGCAAAAAATTTACAGCCTGACAGCCAGTATGAAATTACACTAAAAAACGAAGAAACAGGAGAAGAAATAAGCATATTCGCACAAACCAATCCTGAAACAGCATATATAAATGTCAGGGATTTTGGTGCTGTTGGTGATGGAAAGCGCCTTGATACTTTTTCTATACAAGCAGCCATAATGGCGTGTCCAGATGGAGGAAGGGTGTATTTCCCTGAAGGTGTTTACTTGACATATCCTCTTTTTCTCAAAAGCAATATAACGTTGGAATTGGGGAAAGGTGCTGTATTATTAGGGGCAAAAGAGAGGGAAATGTACCCTATCCTTCCAGGTGAAATAGACAGCAAAGAAATTCGAAATAGCTATTTAGGTTCATGGGAAGGAGAGGCAAACGAAATATTTGCACGCCTTATAACTGGCATTTCTGTGGAAAATGTGAATATCATAGGCGATGGTATTATAGACGGTAATTCCAGCTTTGATACATGGTGGAAAGACGCAAAGGTCAAAAGAATCGCATGGAGACCTAGAACAGTGTATTTAAACAAGTGCACGAATATATTGATAGAAGGCATTACAATAAAGAATTCGCCATCGTGGACGATACATCCTTTGATGTCTCAAAACCTTAAACTTGTAAACCTAAACATCGAAAATCCTAAAGATGCACCAAATACTGATGGTCTCGATCCTGAGTCATGCAAAGACGTACTCATTGTAGGCACCAGATTTTCCGTTGGGGATGACTGCATTGCCATAAAATCAGGAAAGTTGTCTGTAAGCCAAAAGCTTCCTATGCCGTCGGAAAATCTGCTTATAAGAAATTGCCTTATGGAATACGGTCATGGTGCTGTCGTAATAGGCAGCGAAATGTCAGGCGGTGTAAAAAATGTATATGTTGAGAATTGTATATTTAGAAAGACTGACCGCGGCATACGCATAAAGACCAGAAGAGGCAGAGGTAAGACTGGAGTCATCGATGAGATACACACTTCCAACATTAGAATGGAAGGAGTTTTGACACCTT
Source organism: Thermoanaerobacterium sp. (assembly GCA_029960905.1). GTDB lineage: Bacteria > Bacillota > Thermoanaerobacteria > Thermoanaerobacterales > Thermoanaerobacteraceae > Thermoanaerobacterium. Next base: position 111 of record JASBVU010000236.1, on the reverse strand, counting down.
TCACTATAAATAGCTTTTACTTTTGCGATGCTGATGGCAAGACTGAATACGTATGGAGCAAGGAAAAGCTTCCTGTAGACGATAGGACGCCATATATCGGCAATATTTATT
>JASBVU010000235.1 GCA_029960905.1 Thermoanaerobacterium sp. | reverse complement strand
CGTTACCCTTGATTGGCTTATGGGTAATACCGACATCCGCAATCCGGCCGATGAAATAACCGATGCTGTATCTGACGATCCGGAGCTGGCGGAGTTTTGGAATGAGCTAAAAGAAAGAGAAGACTTAAAGCTTTTATTTAAACAGACAAAAAAATTGTCACCAAAGGCAATAAGACAGGTAATGCGCATAATAAAAGCTATTGAGGATGAAGAAAGTGGAGAATAATGCTATTCTTTAAAAGGGGGCTTTATTTTGGCTATCGACTTTTTAGACAAGCCTCTTATGAAGGCTCTTTTAAATCAAGAAATTCCATTCTATGAGCTTATGACAGCGTATGATATACAAGTATCTATTGCTAATATTGATACTTGTATATATGGCTTTACATATGTCAGCCGACAAGGCAATTATTATTTAATCTTAAACGGTAACATAGATTATGAAACACAATGTAAAGTTTTTATACACGAACTTAAACATATCTTAGAAGATTGTCCAAAACAAAGCTATTACATAGGTTTAGACATGCAATATGAGTACATAGAAATTGAAGCTGATAAGGTTGCGGAGGATATTGTGAAGTATTACAGATAACAAGTTTTAGCCTTCCTATAAGGGATTGAAACATAAAATATTTAAATTGAAGAGGTTTTTATTTTTTTCCATAATTTTTTTATAGTTTTTATAACTTTTTTATAATAATTTATAGCATTTTATAATATTTTATAATATAATGAGAGGAGAAGGAAATAATAATGAATGATATGGCTGAACAATGGATAAGAAAATGTGTAAAAAATGGTTTGTTTGATTATTCATCCCATGCGATATGCAGAATGGTAGAAAGGCAAATAGAAGATAAAAAGATTATTGAATGTATATTATATGGTAAAGTAGTTGAATTACAACCTCAATTTAAAGATATTCATGTAATATTTCAAGAAGCAACAGACAAAGATCCAGAAATATATACAGTTGTTGCTGCTGCATATCCTTATCCATTAGTTGTAACTGTATGCAGAACTATGGAGGAAGTTTGGGAATGCTATAATGGACTTTTAAGAAGGAGGGAAAAGAAATGATAAAAAGAAAATGCTACATTTGTGGAACCGATATGGAAGAAAGAACTATATCGACAACAGCTGGCTGGGGAAAATATAAATTAACAATAGATGGTGTAAAAGCTTATGTATGTCCTAACTGCGGAGAGATAGTTTTTTCTGCTGAAGAGGTTCATATGCTTCAAGAGCTGGGTAAAAGTCTTTCAAATTTAAATGAAAATGATCGACCAGATATATTAAATGTTTCTGAAGTCGCTGATTTATTAAGAGTAAGCAGTCAAACAGTATACAATATGATAAAAGATGGTCGCTTAAAAGCTTCAAAAGTAGGTCGTGAGTGGAAATTTATGCGAAAAGACGTGGAAAGTGTTTTAAATCCGGATACGGCTAAAATCGCTGCTCGTAATAATAACGGCCAGCTATCTGAACATGACTATGAGATAATAAAAAAACACATATCAAATATGTGAGGTGAAATTTATGCCTATTAATAAAATCCCTGGTACTTTTGCCAGGGAACTTTTAAATGATTTATCTTTAAAACCGCCAATTGACGTTATTTCTATCTGTAATAACTTTAATATAACAATAGAAACCGATGATATTAAAGACTCTGAAGCATTATTTATTATACATAATGGTATTAAAAAAATTATACTTAATCAAAATATCGACTATAAACCACGTAAGAATTTTACTATTGCTCATGAGATAGGACATTTTTATTTACCATGGCATGAAAATAAAATATATGACTGTAAATTTTCTGACATCCAATCTTTTCATTCTAATATATTGCAAGAAACCGAAGCTAATCAATTTGCAGCAGAATTATTAATCCCTACTGAATTTTTAATTAATGATATCAATAATAAAGAAATTAATCTTTCATTGATAAAAATATTATCTAAAAAATATGAAACTTCATTAGCATCAATGGGAATAAAGATCATTGAAAATACATACGAACCTGTAGCAATAGTAGTTACTGAAAATGGTAAAATAAAATGGTCTTCAAAATCAAAATATTTTTTTAAAAAAATTTTATCAAATGGATTATCTGTTAAAGAACAGTCTTTAGCTTTTGATTTCTACAAATCTAGAGATGTATATGAGCAGTCAGACTCAGTTTACTCTATTGCTTGGCTTGAAGATGGATCAATGGAAGAATACATAAAAGAAGAATCTCTACCGATGCCAAATTTAAATATGGTATTTACATTATTAACTTTAATAGCAGATGAAAATAAATATATTGAAGAAGAATATTATTAATTTATTTTTAAATTTTTGAAGGTGATAACATGCAATATTGCATATATTTGAGAAAATCACGGGCAGACATGGAAGCTGAGGCTCGTGGCGAAGGTGAAACATTGGCACGCCATGAACATGCATTGCTTGAGCTTGCCAAAAAGCTTAAACTTAATATAACTGAAATATACAGAGAAATAGTATCAGGTGAAACTATAGCAGCACGCCCTGTCATGCAACAATTGCTTTCGGAAGTTGAACAGGGTCTTTGGGAAGGCGTACTTGTTATGGAAGTCGAACGTCTTGCGCGTGGTGATACGATCGACCAAGGCATTGTGGCACAAACTTTCAAGTATAGCAATACTAAAATCATTACGCCCATGAAGATATATGACCCGAACAATGAATACGATGAAGAATATTTTGAATTTGGCTTATTCATGAGCCGTAGAGAATATAAAACTATCAACCGAAGATTGCAAGGAGGACGTATTGCATCTGTAAAAGAAGGGAAATATGTTGGCAATAAACCTCCTTATGGTTATTTACGCAAAAAACTAGAAAAAGAAAAAGGCTATACGCTTGAGATTAATCCGGAACAGGCCGATGTTGTCAAGATGATTTTTGAACTATACACCAAAGGTGAAAAGCAGCCCGATGGTACTTATAAACGATTAGGTGTATCTCTTATAGTTAGAAAATTAAATGATCTTAGAATTTCCCCTATGAAAGGCGATGTATGGGTACCTCCTACAATATTAAATATACTTCGTAACCCCGTATATATAGGCAAAATTAGATGGAAATCAAGGCCTGTTATCAAAAAAATAGTTGATGGTAAAATAAAAATAGAAAGACCAAGAAGTAAGGACTATATTCTTGTAGATGGCCTCCATGAACCTATAATTGACGAAAAAACATGGAAACTTGCTCAAGAATATCTTTCTAATAATCCTCCAAGACCTTGTACAAAAGATAAAAAAGTCAAAAATCCTTTAGCTGGATTAATTGTTTGTGGTATTTGCGGTCGTAAAATGATTCGTAGACCTTATCCGCCTGGTAAATATCCTGATACCCTTATGTGTGCTAATACCGCATGTAAAAATGTAAGTTCATTGCTATCTTATGTTGAGGAAAAATTATTACATGCGTTAGAAAATTGGTTAGAAGAATATAAATTGAGATGGGATTTGACAGATAATGAAAGGACAGATAACAACATACAAATTGATATAAAAAAGAAAGCTATTAAAAAACTTGATGATGAACTTAAAACTCTCGAAAAACAGATGGAAAATATACATGATCTACTTGAGCAAGGCATATATTCAACAGATACATTCCTTGAAAGATCCAGAATTATAACAGAGAGGATAGAAAAAGCTAAAAAAGATAAAGATATGCTTCTCGAAGAATTGCACAAGGAAGAAATGAGAGAGGAAAGCAAAAAGACTATCATTCCAAAAGTTGAGAAAGTACTTGAACTATATAAATTAACTGATGATCCACAACTTAAAAATGATCTTCTGAAAGAAGTTATAGAAAAAGCCGTATACACAAAAACAGTAAGCGGTCGCTGGCATGGTAAACCAGATGATTTTGAGCTAGTCTTATATCCTAAATTGCCTAAATAGGTAAATAATCACTGATA
>JASBVU010000234.1 GCA_029960905.1 Thermoanaerobacterium sp. | reverse complement strand
GTAAAAAGGAATTCTGTAAAAATTTGTACGAATTAAATAAAAAAGTATATTGTCAAAAAACTTCAGCCATACTATATATGGTTGAAGTTTTTTATTTTTTAACTTCTGTGGAGGCGTATAGATGGATGAATTAAAGACAGGAAAACTTATTATAATTGGTGGCGCAGAGGACAAAAAAGATAAATGTGTAATATTAAAAGAAGTGATAAAGTTATCAGGTGGTGAAAATGGTAGAATCGTAGTAATGACTACAGCAACGGAAAAGCCGCAAGATGTAGGCAAAAATTATGTAGAAATTTTCAAAAGGTTAGGAGCTGGGATTGTAGAAACTGTAAATATAGATTCAAGAGATGATGCAAAAGATGAGATTGCTTTAGAAAAGCTTAAAAAAAGTACGTGTATTTTCTTCACAGGTGGAGATCAACTGAGAATAACAAGCATACTTGGCGGAAGCGGTATAGACAAATTGTTGAACGACATTAATAAGCGAAAAGGGACGCTTATAGTTGGCACAAGCGCTGGTGCTTCTGCTATGTCAGGAACCATGATAATAGGTGGAGATGACGAAGAAGCCCCGAGAAAATGCACGATAAACATGGCTTCTGGGTTGGGACTTCTGAATAACGTCATAATAGATCAGCATTTTGCCCAAAGGGGCAGAATCGGAAGACTGCTTACGGCCATAGCTGAAAATCCTAACAATCTTGGAGTAGGGATAGATGAGGATACTGCCATAGTAGTTGATGGCCACAAGTTTAAAGTCATTGGCTCAAATGCAGTAACTGTAGTAGATGGAAGGACGCTAAAAAATACAAATGTATCGGAATCCAGTCCTGACGAGATATTATCATTGACACACGTTACACTGCACATACTTCCGTCTGGATATGGTTTTGATATCATGCTGAGGGAGCCTTTTAAATACAATGAGGAGGATAAATAATGAATATAAAAGACATAAAGGTGTATCGAGGCAGAAACATATACTGTCATAGACCTGTTGTAAAGATGGTGGTTGACACAGGTGATCATGATATACCTACAAAAGATATAGCCGGATTTAACGAAAGGCTTATAAAGACAATTCCAGGTTTAAACAAACATTGCTGTTCATACGGTTATGAAGGTGGATTTATAAAAAGGCTTGAAGAAGGAACATATCTTCCGCATGTGACCGAGCACATAATACTGGAGATACAAAATATGCTGGGTTACGATGTTAAATTCGGAAAAGCGAGACTTATTGATGGACATATATACAATGTTATTTTTGAGTACGAACTTGAAGAGTGCGCATTAAGATCTGCAAAATTAGCAGTGAAAATTGTAAATAAGTTTATAGACGGTGAAGATTTTGATTTCCAGCAGGAACTGGAGCAAATTAGGAAAGTCGTCGTAGAAGTGGAGTTGGGGCCAAGCACGATGGCTATAAAAAAAGCTGCTGAAGAAGCATCTATACCTGTGACGCGAGTAGGAAATGGCAGCATATTAAGGCTTGGATATGGGCGCTATCAAAAGATGATAGAAGGCACTATAACCCAAAATACCAGTTGCATTGCCGTAGACATAGCTTGCGACAAAATTCTCACAAAGAAAATAATTAAAGAGTATGGCTTACCAGTACCTGAAGGGGATGTGGCATATAATGAAAATGATGCTGTTGCCATAGCTGAGGAAATTGGATATCCAGTTGTAGTTAAGCCTTACAATGGCAATCAAGGAAAAGGCGTCTTTTTAAACCTATCAAATAGGGAAGAGCTTATTGTTGCGTACAGAAACGCTAAAAACATAAGCGATATTGTCATAGTTGAAAAGCACATTAAAGGAAAGAATTACAGAGTTTTAGTTGTAGGTGACAGAGTCGTGGCAGTGGCTGAGAGAATTCCTGCAAGAGTATTATGCGATGGAGTGCATACAATAAGAGAGCTGGTGGAGATAGAAAATGAAAATCCTTTAAGAGGTGTAGGACACGAAAAGCCTCTTACAAAGATAAATATAGACAACATTTCTCAGTTTGTACTAAAAAAGCAAGGTTATAAAATAGATGATATTCCTCCAAAAGGCGTGTATGTATATTTCAGAGAAAGTGCGAATTTAAGCACTGGTGGGACTGCGGTAGACAGGACAAAAGAAATACATCCAGACAATATTGAAATAGCTATAAGAGCAGCTAAATCCATAGGGCTTGATATTGCAGGAATTGATATCACTATGGAAAACATATCACTGCCTTTAAATAGGGAAAACGGCGCAATAATTGAAGTCAATGCAGCGCCGGGAATAAGGATGCATCACTATCCATCACATGGGAAACCAAGAGATGTAGCAAAAGCAATTATAGATATGCTTTACCCTAAGGGAAGCAAAGCTACAATACCAATCATATCGGTAACGGGGACAAATGGAAAAACTACCACCGTAAGGATGATATCACATATACTTAGGACGCATGGTTACACGGTGGGCATGACTTCAACAGATGGTATTTACGTAGACGATGTGTGCATATACAAAGGCGATAACTCAGGGCCTAAAAGTGCCAGGACATGCCTTGCAGATAGGAATATAGATGCAGCCGTATTAGAAACGGCAAGAGGTGGCATTGTTAGAGAAGGTTTAGGGTATGATTTAGCTGATGTTGGCATAATCACAAACATATCAGAAGATCACCTTGGGATAGATGGCGTTGAAACATTGGAAGATCTCGCTTTTGTAAAATCACTGGTTGTTGAAGCTGTAAAAAAGGACGGATATTCTGTACTAAATGCAGATGATCCTATGACACCATACATATCGAAAAGAGCTAAAGGAAAGATTATATACTTCTCGATGCATGAAAACAACCTGACGATAAAAAGGCATCTTGAGAATGGTGGAATATCTGTATATTTAAAAGACGACACCATAGTCATCGCAAATGGTGAAATTGTACCTGTTGTGAAGGTTGATGAGATTCCGGCGACGCTAAACGGTAAAGTCTTGTACAATGTGGAAAACGCCATGGCAGCAATTGCGGCATGTTACGGGATAAAGATCCCAGTCAACGTCATATCAAGAGGAATTAGGTCCTTTTACTGTGATGAAAATCACAATCCAGGCAGATTTAATATATTTAACATAGGAAGCTTTAGAGTGCTGGTAGATTATGGCCACAATATTGATGGCATAAAGAAAGTGATAGAATCAGCCCGCAAATTAAATCCAAATCGCTTAATCGGCGTCATAGGTGTGCCTGGCGATAGAAGTGATTCAAGCACGCTAAAGGTTGGAGAAATATGCGGAAAAGGATTTGACAAAGTATACATAAAAGAAGACATCGATTTAAGAGGAAGAAAACCTGGTGAAGTAGCTAAACTCCTTGAAATAGGCGTCTTAAAAGGTGGGCTTTCTAAAGAAGATGTAAAGGTGATTTTGAAAGAAGTAGATGCACTAAAAGCAGCCATGTATGAGGCAATGCCGGGAGATTTGATAGTTATATTCTATGAAAAGTACACACCAATAATTGATGCAATAAACAATTTTATAAGATTAAGCCAGTTTAATATCGATGAAAGCAAAGAAAGGGCGTAATTTATGCCCTTTCTTTGTGGTTTACCAGATCGATGATAGATTGTGTTATGCCATACGTTATTATATCTGCCATTTTCATAACGATATTAAGCCTTGTATTCTGCAAAACCATAAATTCCATAAAACCTGATATATTTACTATTCCGGTTACAAACATGTTTCCAATAGGAGGCAAATCCTTAGAAACACCGGCGCCAGGCTTTATTGATCCCTCACCAATTGATATGCACCCTACATGGTTTAATGTTCCAAGACATGCATCTACAGCGATTATAAAAGGATTTTTATGTACTTTGTTTATCGTATTTAAAGTTTCATTTAAGTTTTTAGCGTGGACAGGTTCATTTAACGTGCCGTATATACCTATTTTATCAGAGAAATAGTTTTTTAATTTGTATCC
>JASBVU010000233.1 GCA_029960905.1 Thermoanaerobacterium sp. | reverse complement strand
GCTGGTGCACTAACCACAACATTCACAGCATCACAAGGTTTATTATTAATGATTCCTAATATGTACAAGATTGCCGGCGAGCTTTTGCCAGGTGTGTTCCACGTTAGTGCTCGTGCACTTGCGTCACATGCACTATCAATATTTGGTGACCACCAAGACGTAATGGCATGCAGACAGACAGGATTTGCATTGCTGGCATCAGGCAGTGTTCAAGAAGTAATGGACTTAGCCGCTGTCGCACATTTGTCAGCTATTAAAGGCAGAGTGCCATTTTTGCATTTCTTTGATGGATTTAGAACATCCCATGAGTATCAAAAGATAGAAGTAATGGATTATGAAGACTTGAGAAAGCTCATTGACATGGATGCAGTAAGGGAGTTCAGAAAGAGAGCATTAAATCCAGAACATCCTGTCACAAGATGTACAGCTCAAAACCCTGACATATACTTCCAAGAAAGAGAAGCATCCAACAGGTATTACAATGCTGTACCAGAAATAGTAGAAGAATACATGAAAGAAATAAGCAAGATTACTGGCAGAGAGTACAAGCTATTTGACTATTATGGTGCTCCTGACGCTGAACGCATTGTAATCGCCATGGGTTCAGTTACAGAGACAATAGAGGAGACAATCGACTACTTGCTGAAAAAAGGTGAAAAAGTAGGTGTCGTAAAAGTACATCTATACAGGCCTTTCTCATTTAAACACTTCATGGATGCTATACCAAAGACAGTAAAGAAAATCGCTGTTCTTGATAGAACAAAAGAAGCAGGCGCATTTGGTGAACCGCTTTATGAAGATGTAAGGGCAGCTTTCTACGACAGCGAAATGAAACCTGTTATAGTAGGAGGCCGTTACGGTTTAGGCTCAAAAGACACAACACCTGCACAGATAATTGCTGTATTTGATAACTTAAAGTCAGATACACCGAAAAACAACTTCACAATTGGCATAGTAGATGATGTGACATATACATCACTTCCTATTGGTGAAGAAATAGAAACAACGCCAGAAGGCACTATAAGCTGCAAATTCTGGGGATTTGGTTCAGACGGTACAGTCGGTGCAAACAAGAGTGCTATACAAATTATCGGTGATAATACTGACATGTATGCACAAGCTTACTTCTCGTACGACTCTAAGAAGTCTGGCGGTGTTACTATATCCCATCTGCGCTTTGGCAAAAAACCTATAAGGTCAACATACCTTATAAACAATGCTGATTTTGTGGCATGCCATAAACAAGCTTATGTGTACAACTACGATGTACTTGCAGGTCTCAAAAAAGGCGGTACATTCTTGTTAAACTGCACATGGAAACCAGAAGAGCTTGATGAAAAACTACCTGCTTCCATGAAGAGGTACATCGCTAAAAACAACATCAATTTCTACATCATAAATGCAGTTGACATAGCAAAAGAATTAGGACTTGGCGCAAGAATAAACATGATAATGCAATCAGCATTCTTTAAGCTTGCAAACATCATTCCTATTGATGAAGCTGTTAAGCATTTAAAAGACGCTATTGTGAAATCTTACGGTCATAAAGGCGAAAAGATAGTCAATATGAACTATGCAGCCGTCGATCGTGGAATAGATGCACTTGTTAAGGTAGATGTTCCAGCGTCATGGGCAAATGCTGAAGACGAAGTTAAAGTAGAAAGAAATGTCCCTGATTTCATCAAAAATATAGCAGATGTGATGAATAGACAAGAAGGAGACAAATTGCCTGTAAGTGCCTTTGTAGGCATGGAAGACGGCACATTCCCAATGGGTACTGCGGCTTACGAGAAGCGTGGTATTGCAGTAGATGTACCTGAATGGCAGATGGACAACTGCATACAGTGCAATCAGTGTGCGTATGTATGTCCACACGCAGCAATTAGGCCATTCCTCTTAAATGAAGAAGAAGTCAAAAACGCACCTGAAGGATTTACATCCAAAAAAGCTATTGGTAAGGGCTTAGAAGGATTGAACTTCAGGATTCAGGTAAGCGTGCTTGATTGTACAGGCTGCGGCGTATGCGCAAACACATGTCCTTCAAAAGAAAAGTCTCTCATAATGAAGCCTTTAGAGACACAGTTAGATCAAGCAAAGAATTGGGAATACGCTATGTCATTATCCCACAAAGAGAATCCATTAGGAACAGATACGGTAAAAGGCAGCCAATTCGAGAAGCCTTTGCTTGAATTCTCAGGCGCTTGCGCAGGATGCGGTGAAACACCATACGCAAGACTCGTAACACAATTATTTGGCGACAGAATGCTTATTGCAAATGCTACAGGTTGCTCATCCATCTGGGGCGGCAGTGCACCATCTACACCATACACAGTAAACAAAGATGGTCATGGTCCAGCTTGGGCGAACTCATTGTTTGAAGACAATGCTGAGTTCGGTTTCGGCATGACATTAGCTGTAAAACAACAAAGAGCAAAATTAGCTGATATAGTAAAAGAAGCATTAGAATTAGATCTAACTCAAGATCTAAAGAATGCCTTAAAGTTATGGCTCGACAACTTCAATAGCTCTGAGATAACAAAGAAGACAGCAAACATAATAGTTTCATTGATACAGGACTACAAGACAGACGACGCAAAAGTCAAAGAAGTTCTAAATGAAATACTTGACAGAAGAGAATATCTAGTCAAGAAATCACAGTGGATATTTGGCGGTGACGGTTGGGCATACGACATAGGCTTTGGCGGTCTTGACCATGTGCTTGCATCTGGTGAAGACGTAAATGTTCTTGTATTTGATACAGAAGTATATTCAAATACAGGTGGTCAATCATCAAAAGCAACACCAGTCGGCGCTATAGCACAATTTGCTGCAGCAGGCAAAGGAATCGGCAAGAAAGATTTAGGCCGCATTGCAATGAGCTATGGATATGTCTATGTTGCACAGATAGCTATGGGCGCTAACCAAGCACAGACAATAAAGGCATTGAAAGAGGCAGAAAGCTATCCTGGTCCATCGCTTATAATAGCATACGCTCCATGCATCAACCACGGCATCAAACTTGGAATGGGCTGCAGCCAGATAGAAGAAAAGAAAGCAGTTGAGGCTGGTTACTGGCATCTTTACAGGTACAACCCAATGCTTAAAGCTGAAGGCAAGAATCCATTCATCCTTGACTCAAAGGCTCCAACAGCTTCATACAAGGAGTTCATCATGGGAGAAGTTCGCTATTCTTCACTGGCAAAGACATTCCCAGACAGAGCAGAAGCCTTGTTTGAAAAGGCAGAAGAACTTGCAAAAGAAAAATACGAGACATACAAGAAGCTTGCTGAACAAAATTAGCTTCATACCATTAATGAGCGAAAGTAATTTCGCTCATTAATTTTTATGTATTGATTCAGTTGCTTCCTTCTAAATTTTTCTCTTGTTTATCTATTTAATGTTTTATATAATTAATGTTATAAACTACATAAAAGGAGCGGATTATATGAGAGAAAAGATAAAGATGGCAAATCCTATCGTAGAGCTGGATGGGGACGAAATGACCAGAATCATCTGGCAGATGATAAAAGACATGCTTATACATCCTTTTGTAGAACTGAATACAGAATACTACGATCTGGGTTTAAAGAATAGAGATTTGACAGATGATCATGTAACTGTTGATGCCGCTTATGCAATAAAAAAGCACAAAGTAGGCGTCAAGTGCGCTACTATAACACCTAATGCTCAGAGAGTTGAAGAGTACAATTTAAAAAAGATGTGGAAAAGCCCCAATGGCACTATAAGAGCTATACTGGACGGTACTGTTTTTAGAACACCTATACTGGTAAATGGCATCAAACCTCTCGTAAAAAGCTGGACAAAACCCATAACGATTGCTCGTCACGCTTATGGAGATGTGTACAAAGACGTAGAATACAGAGTGGAAAAAGCAGCTAAAGCGGAATTGGTAGTGACATACGACGATAATTCAATTGAAAGACAGACGATACACGAGTTCGACGGTCCAGGGAT
>JASBVU010000232.1 GCA_029960905.1 Thermoanaerobacterium sp. | reverse complement strand
TATATTAGAAAAATTGGAGATCCTATACTATATAAAAAGGCAAAATATGTTGATAAAATAGATGATCATTTTATTATGATTTTGGATGACATGGCTGAGACTATGTACAATGCGGATGGTGTTGGGCTTGCTGCAAATCAAATTGGCATTTTGAGAAGACTTGTGGTCGTAGATGTTGGAGACGGTTTAATAGAATTGATAAACCCGGAAATAATTTCAGAAGAAGGCGAACAGATAGGAAAAGAAGGGTGTTTAAGCGTCCCAAATGTGACTGGAGAAGTTAAAAGACCTAAAAAATTAAGAGTAAGATACCAAGACAGAACTGGAGAATTTAAGGAAATAGAAGGAGAAGATTTTTTGGCTAGAGCGTTGTCGCATGAAATTGATCATTTAAATGGGACATTGTTTGTTGATAAAGCGATAAGAATAATAAATGATGAGGAAGAAAAAATGGAGGTTGAGTAATTTGAACATTGTGTTTATGGGGACGCCTGAATTTGCTGTACCTTCACTTGAAAGATTGATTGAATTTGGTCACAATGTTATGTTAGTCATAACTCAACCAGATAAACCTAAAGGCAGAGGCAAAAAATTGTCTTTTCCACCTGTAAAAGAATATGCCATAAAACATGGCATAGAAGTTTATCAGCCTCTTAAATTAAAAAATAATGAAGAAGCATTTGAAAAAATAAGGAAGATAAGTCCTGAATTGATAGTTGTAGCAGCTTATGGTAAGATTCTTCCTGAAGAAGTTTTGAAAATTCCAAAATTCGGTTGTATAAACGTTCATGCATCATTGCTACCAAAGTATAGAGGTGCTGCACCTATAAATTGGGCTATAATAAATGGTGAAAAAGAAACGGGCATTACCATAATGTACATGGAAAAAGGATTAGATACTGGTGACATTTTATTGCAAAAATCAATACCAATATTAGAAGAAGATAACGCGGAAACGGTCCATGATAAACTAGCAGTTTTAGGTGGAAATGTTTTAATAGATGCTATAAATAAGATAAGTGATGGTACATTGATGCCTGTAAAACAGGATGATAGTAAAGCAACGTATGCTCCAATATTGGATAAATCGCTGGGGCTTATAAATTGGGAAAAAGATGCTGCTGAAATAAGAAACCTCATCAGGGGTTTAAGGCCATGGCCTGGTGCGTACACGTACTACAATGGAAACATGTTAAAAATTTGGTCCGCTGATGTATACCCTTATTTTGGTGATGAAAAACCTGGCACAATTATTGATTCAGATGATACTTTAGTGATTAAATGCGGTAAAGAAGCATTGAGAGTAATAGAAATTCAAGGTGAAGGTACGAAAAAGATGAATGTGGAAGATTATTTAAGGGGACACTTAATAAAAAAGGGCGAGCAATTAGAGGGGATAACACTTTGAATGGAAAAAAACGTGTTTTTTTAGGATTATTGAGCATATTAATAGTGTTAATGTCATTAGGTATTTTTTTTCTTTTTTATATTGTGAGAAGCAAGAGTTCGGTTTTGTACAATTTTTTAATAGGGTTTGTAATATTACTTTTTTCTGTAATTACTATTATTTTGGTTCTTACAGTTTTTGGATTTCTGTACTTGGTTTATAGAAGGAAAAACAATAAAATCTTAAATAAAGTATTATTATCGCTGATATATATGGCATATCCGTTTTTGGAGATATTAGGTGGTATACTTGGTGTAAAGAAGGAAAAGGTTCAGCAGTCATTTACAAATGTGAATAATTTTTTAGTAAGTTCAAGAAAAGACAAGTATTTGCCTGAAGAGCTATTGATATTGACGCCACATTGTATACAATTTAATGAGTGCAAATTTAAAGTTACCAATGACATTGACAATTGCCGGAGATGTGGCAAATGCCAAGTCGGCGATTTAGTTAAATTAAAAGAAAAGTATGGTGTGAAAATTGCAATTGCAACTGGTGGCACATTAGCAAGAAAAGCTGTCATGGACACTAAACCAAAAGCGATCATTGCTATTGCGTGCGAAAGAGATTTGACAAGCGGAATACTGGATGTGAAAAAAATACCCGTTTATGGTATAATAAATATAAGACCTTATGGCCCTTGCTTCAATACAAAAGTGGATTTAGATGAAGTCGAAAAAGCGATAATCAATTTTACGAATGGAGGATAGGATTTATGCTTTGGTTTTATGATCCTACGTATATATTGCTGTTACCTGCAATTTTGCTTGCAATGTATGCTCAATTTAAAGTACAAAGCACATTTAATAGGTATTCGAATGTAAGGAACAGATATGGATACAGAGCTTATGAAGTGGCGAGGAGATTGCTAAATGATGCGGGGCTATATGATGTAAGCATTGAGATGATACCAGGAAATCTTACAGATCATTATGATCCAAGAAGCAGAGTGCTAAGGCTTTCTCAAACCGTTTATAGCAGTGATTCTATAGCAGCCATAGGCGTTGCAGCACATGAAACAGGGCATGCAATACAGCATGCTGATGGATACATTCCTCTTAAATTGAGAAATGCAATTGTACCTGTGGCAAATATTGGTACGACAATTTCATGGCCGCTTTTATTGATGGGTTTTTTGTTTGACTTTACACAATTAATAGATATAGGCATAATTCTTTTTTCAGCAGTTGTTTTGTTTCAAATAATAACATTACCAGTAGAACTTAATGCAAGCAATAGGGCAATCAGGCTTCTTGAATCTGGCGGGCTTTTCATGAGAGATGAGCTTTATCCAGCAAGACAGGTTCTTAATGCGGCTGCTTTGACGTATGTTGCTGCTGCATTTGCTTCTATTATGAATCTTATTAGATTGATAATTTTAAGTGATAGGAGAGATTAATTTCTATCCCTTATTTATTAAAATTTTAGAGGTGTTTTAATGAATCAGAGAAATACTGCTTTTAAAATTTTGTACGATATAATTGTAAAAAAAGGATATTCAAATATTGTATTAAACAAGTATCTTAATAACTATAAGTTAAAAGATATAGACAAGAGTTTCATTAAAGAAATAGTTTTTGGGACAATAGAGAGAAAACAGACATTGGATCAAATAATTGATTATTGTTCGGCGAAGGGCATCGAAAAGATAGACAGCAAAATATTGATAATACTTGAAATGGGATTGTATCAAATAATTTATATGGACAAGGTGCCTCACTATGCGGCTATTAGTGAAGCTGTAAATCTTGCTAAGGAGTATGCAGGAACACATGCTTCTAAGTTTGTTAATGCTTTACTACGTGGTTACGTGCGCAATTCTGCAAAAATTGATATTTCAAAATCTGATAAAGATCTGATTGAGTATTTGTTATTTAAATATTCGTATCCTGGATGGATTGTAAAAAGACTTTTAAATAATTATGATAAAGATGCTGTTGAGGATATATTAAAGTCATTAAATGAAAAGCCGCAGATATCCATAAGGCTTAATACTTTAAAAATAGGAAGTAAGGATTTTGAAAAAATATTGATAGACAGAGGATTGAATTTTAGAAAGGGATTGTACGTTGATGACGCTTATTATATTGACTTAAAAAATATAACGGATGATGAAATTTATAAGAAGGGATTTATACAAATCCAAGATGAAGGTGCGATGATTATATCTGAAATTTTATCACCTAATTCAGATGATTTCGTGATAGACGTATGTAGTGCACCTGGTGGGAAGACTACACATATTTCGCAATTAATGAATAACAAAGGTAAGGTTATTGCATTTGATATTCATGAGCATAAGATCGATTTAATAAGAACGAATTGTAAAAGATTAGGCGTAAATAATGTCGAAGCTTATGTATTTGACTCAACCAAGATAAATGAAAAATATATAGATAAGGCAGATAAAGTATTGGCTGATGTTCCATGCACTGGAATAGGAATCATAAGGAAAAAGCCAGATATAAAATTAAAAAATTATACGGAAGAAGATATTGAAAAGCTAAATAATATTCAATACAACATACTT
>JASBVU010000231.1 GCA_029960905.1 Thermoanaerobacterium sp. | reverse complement strand
AGAAGCAAGCTTTGTAAGATCAGCGCTTTTATAGATTTCTTGGTCAAGAATTCCACCTGCTGGTATGCTTAAAAGCGAGAAAGGCATGTTTTTGCTGTATAAATTAGGTTTCGTTTCAATCTCTGGAATCGTAATGACAGGCTTTGTGCCAAAAAGCTCATCTTTCCTTACAAATGCCAATAAAAATGGCTCCATCACTTTTATCTGCGATTTATACTGCTTAATCGCTTCTTCCTTTTTAGCCTCTTCTTGCTTTGAAAGAGGAACACTTTGCCATATAGTGTTGCTGTCCTTCATGTCTGTTGGTGGTAAAAGAGAGTCATTTGGCATCAATAACCATGGTACAGGCCATTGTGGATGGTGAACTAAGAACATGTGCTCTCTTACGTTTAAATTAAGTGCAGTTATTGCATATCTTGTGAAGTTGCTTACAGCCCAGTGATCAGGATGCACGTCATCTGCTAAAGGATAATAAATATCTGTAGGCTTAAATGACTTCATGATATCTTGTAGCTCATTTTCTAAATTTTCACCTGTATATGCAACACCAGGTTTGTACACATCTTTATATGGAGAATATGCTACATTTGTTCCACCGCTAATCCTAGGCTTTCCATTATCCCAAAAATCGCTCCATAAAAATCTTGTACTACCATCAGCAAAACCTAAAAATATTACGTCATTTTTTGGAAGGCCTAGTACAGACATTGCAGCTAAACTTTCACTGTGCCTTTGAAGCCCAAGCTTATAATAGTCTGCTGGTGTTGGGTTGATGTCACCTGTAAAGACTTGAACAGCTTTTTTGTAGCTTTCACCATCTGTTACAATTACCACTTTTATAGGTCTTTTCAATTCGATAGCTTTTTGTATGACACCTGCCATTCCCAATGATTCATCATCAGGGTGTGGTACAACTACAAGTATTCTTTGCCCCGGATCGTCGTTATTGGGAACGGGCTTTTTTTCTGTGAGATTGGCAAAAGTAGTTTTTAAATTCATAACAGAGGCAATAATAATGGAACTGATTAGCCCCAAAGTTATTAAAATATATTTCCATTTTAATAATTTCTTGTTCAACTTTAATTCCCCCTCGTATTTGTGTCATAATTGTAAGAAAATAATATCAAAACTTTATGAACAAATTGTTAACAGAAGATTAAAAAAAAATAAAATGGTGTTGTTGGACAAAATATGATAAAATATTGTAAAATAAATCGACCTTAATAAAAAAATTTTCGGGAGTGATATAATGAACGATGGTTTTAAGAGACTTACTCCAGAAGAGGCATTAAAAATAGCCAATAAAAGTGAAAGAGGCAAGCTAAAAATATTTTTAGGGTATGCGCCTGGTGTTGGAAAGACATACGCTATGCTTGATGAGGCAAACAGAAGATTGAAAAGAGGTCAAGATGTCGTCATCGGCGTTGTAGAGACGTATGGGAGAAAAGAAACTGAGGCGATGATAGGTGATTTAGAGATAATACCAAAAAAAGAAATCATATACAAAGGTACTGTACAGTACGAGATGGATCTTGACGCTATATTAAGGAGAAAACCGCAAGTCGTTTTAGTAGATGAGTTGGCACATACGAATGTTCCCGGCAGTAAGCATAGCAAAAGGTATGAAGATGTAGAGGAAATACTGGAGAATGGCATAAGCGTTTTGTCAACTTTAAATATACAACATTTAGAAAGTTTAAATGATACTGTAAAACAGATTACAGGCATTACCGTGCGGGAGACGATTCCAGATACTATAGTTAACAATGCTGATGAAATAGAAGTTATAGATGTGACGCCTGATGCTCTTCAAAATAGGCTAAAAAGAGGAGAAGTATACAACCTTGATAAAGTTGATCAAGCCTTAAAAAATTTTTTCAGGAAGGGAAATTTAAATGCGCTAAGAGAACTGGCACTGCGACAGTCCGCTGATGAAGTTGATGAAGACTTAGAGCAATACATGAAAGAGCATGGCATACAGGAAAATTGGGAGACAAATGAAAAAATAATGGTATGCATAAGTTTTAATCCGCTTGTAAAGAAATTAATAAGAAGGGGTGCTAGAAGGGCACACCGTTTTAAATGTGAATGGATAGTTGTATATGTAGAATGTACTAATATTTTCGCCAAAAAGCCGACTAAAAAGGATATGGAGGTATTGGAAAGCCATTTTAAGCTTGCTAAGCAGCTTGGAGCGGAAGTAGTTGTCTTAAGGGGAAAAAGCGTATCTGAAGAGCTACTTAAATTTGCCAAAGAAAGACATATTACACAGATAATAATGGGACATTCAAATAGAAGGAAATGGGAGACGCTTTTAAGAGGATCTACTGTACTTAAGCTAATAAATTCTGCAAAAAACATTGAAATACATGTTATCCCGTACAACTAAGTAAAAGATAAAATAGTATTACTATTTAAGATTATCAAGGGCGATATTTAGCTCTAATACATTTACTCTTGGTTCTCCCAATATGCCTAATTGTCTCCCTATAATATGTTCATTAACGAGATTTTTTAATTTTTCTTCAGATATACCACGAGCTTTAGCTATCCTTGGTATTTGTATAAGTGCAGCGTCGATGCTTATGTCTGGGTCAAGGCCACTTGCCGATGATGTGATAAGGTCGGATGGAACGGCAGCGTTTGACTTAAGACCATTTTCTTCTCTAACTTGTTGTGCCAGTTTTTCAGCTTTTTCAATTAGCAACTTATTTGTAGGACCAAGATTTGAACTTGATGAGGACGTTGCATCATAGCCGGTTTTACCGGCAGAAGATGGACGTCCATGAAAATATTTTGGATCGCTGAATTGTTGACCTATTAAAGACGAGCCAATTGCTTGCCCATCTTTATAAACCAGACTTCCATTTGCTTGGTGTGGGAAAATTAACTGTGCTATCCCTGTAATTGCTAGTGGATATAGTAAACCTGTAAAAACGGAAAGCACAATAAAAAGCATTATGCCTTTTAAAATGGTATTTTTAATCATACTTAATCTCCTTTCGGTATCATAACAATTCTATTAATGAACTAACCCTAAAAAAGTGATGATCATGTCTATTATTTTTATGCCTACAAACGGTACTATAAGCCCACCTAGTCCATAGATAAGCATATTTCGCTTAAAGATTGCTGCGGCGCCTAGTGGCCTATATTTTACACCCTTTAATGCTAATGGAATCAATGCAATTATAATAAGCGCATTAAAGATTATAGCCGATAAAACAGCGCTTTCAGGCGTTTTTAAATGCATGATGTTTAATACACCTAATTGAGGATATGTAGCCGAAAACATAGCAGGTATTATTGCAAAATATTTTGCCACATCATTTGCAATGCTGAATGTCGTCAATGCGCCGCGGGTCATAAGCAACTGTTTGCCGATTTCAACAACTGCTATTAGTTTTGTAGGACTTGAATCTAAGTCTACCATGTTTCCTGCTTCTTTGGCAGCTTGTGTCCCTGAATTCATGGCAACACCAACATCTGCCTGTGCCAGTGCAGGGGCGTCGTTTGTGCCGTCACCTGTCATTGCAACTAAATGTCCATTTGCTTGATATTCCTTTATAAGGCTAAGCTTTGTTTCAGGTTTTGCCTCTGCAACAAATTCGTCTACTCCTGCTTCATCTGCAATAGCCTTTGCTGTCATAGGATTATCACCTGTTATCATTACAGTCTTTATTCCCATTCTGCGCAAATCTGCAAAGCGTTCTTTAATTCCACCTTTAACAATGTCTTTTAGATGTATTACACCTAATACCCTTTCATTTTCTGCTACTACTAAAGGAGTACCCCCATTTTGCGCGATCATTTTAACTGCATTTAAGACTTCTTCAGGCATATTACCGCCTTTTTCTTTTACATAGTTTTCTATTGCATCAATGGCACCTTTTCGTATTTCTTTGCTATTGTTTATATTTATTCCACTCATGCGAGTCTTGGCTGTAAAAGGTATGAATTCGACATTTAATTCTTTCAAGTTATGCTCTCTAATGCCA
>JASBVU010000230.1 GCA_029960905.1 Thermoanaerobacterium sp. | reverse complement strand
TAAACAGTTTTAATACCACTTCTATAATATGGCATCCATACTTCTATTGGAACAACAATTTGATTATCTTCTACTTTTATTTTAGAAATAGGAGTTGGTTCTGGTATAACATCTCCATCGTCTTCCATGCCTGCAATATGAAGTGCCATTGCTTCTTTTGCATTTTTTATAGCTTCTTCTTCATTGTCTCCACAGGTAAAGCAACCAGGTAAATCAGGAAAACTGACAGAAATACCATCAGATGCATAATCAAATATAGCAGGATATATATATGTTTCTTTCATAATTATAAAGGCCTCCTTTGCCTTGTTTCAGGGAGGGAGGCAGAACTCACTCGAGCTTAAGTCCTGCCTGTTTCAAAATACTCTTTGCAGTTTCAGCAGGAATATCCTTTTTAGGATGTGGTACAGTTACTTTTCCTTGTTTTACTGGATGTTTAAGTTGATGATGACTTCCATTAATTTTTACTATGTACCAACCATCTTGCTGAAGTATTTTGAGTATCTCCCGGGACGAATAACTTTTCATATATTACCCTCCCTTAATTAATATTATAATACGTATTTAATACGTGTCAATAGGTTCTATAAAAAATCATAAAAAATAGGCCCCGAAGGGCCATTATGGTTTTAAATATTTCTCATAGATTCTCTGCAGCAATGTGGCGACATATTCACCATCACATTGTTTCCCTTGTGCCGCATTTTGTTTCCAGTATTCTGAACTTGAAATTATACCAGCTTTTACAAAGGCATCTATGACAGTGTCCAGTGAATTATTTTCCGTTTTCTGCTTTTTTAATTCCAAAGCCTGAACTATTCCATTGCATATCGACTGCGCTATTGCCTGTCTATTATTTTCTTCTCTTAGAAAGTTAGCATCCTTGACTGAGTCTATAAACAAATTTTCTACCAAAATTGCAGGCATTTTTGTTTCCCTGAGTACTGCCAAATTTTTCGTTTTTTCACCACGGTCAATGAAATTATTTGACTCATATAAATTTGCAATTGTTCTATGAATAATAGCCTGTATAGAAGCTGTTTTATCGCTTGCTGCAGGGTGACGGTAGCTCTCAAAACCAGAACCACCTCCGGCATTAACATGTATGGAAATAAAAAAGTCCGCATTTGCGGAATTCGCTATGTTTGCACGTTGTGAAAGTCCTATATCAATGTCTTTGTCTCTCGTTAGTATTGTATCTACTTCATAGTTCTTCAACAAGTTATTTAGTTTCAGCGAAATATCCAATGTTAAATCTTTCTCTCGTAATCCATTTGAACATCCTCCCGGATCTGTTCCTCCGTGCCCAGGATCAATGCACACTATCATTGTTCTATGCCTCCTTTGCCTTGCAAAACTGCAACAGCTTTTTTGATTACCTCTGGAATAGGAACGCCACTTCTTCCTACATTCTCAATAATACTTAAAAGTTCATTAGCTAAGTAGAAAAAAATTGTTGCATCTCTGAAAATGTGTGCATTACCCAAAGCTCTATCAACAAGATTTGCAACAGCTACAATTACAAATATTGCTACCTTTTTAGCAATACCTTTAAGGCCAACATTACTACTAAGTTTTCCTTCTATACCAGCAGCAATGACACCTGTAATGTAATCAAATATAACAAACGCAAGCAAAATTCCGAGCAATGCGCTCCACCCCCCAAAAAGATAGGAGGCAAGAGCGCCTCCAAATGCTGTTATTGTTTTAAATATATTTTCGTACTTCATTTTCACACTTCCTCTCTATTCTTGAAATACAAAATCGTATTGAATTTTCATAGTATTAGTACTTGTTTTTGTAACCGGCGATGCAAGTAGTGTACGCGCACCGTATAGAGCTTGATTTAGCTTGTATATCTTATGAGCATAGCCTCCCGCTAACCACAAATTCGTGCCATCCCATCCAAGGCCAAATGGAGAACTATCTGGACTTGAAAAGCTGCTTATAACTGCTCCTGTTGATGGATTTAACTTGTATATCTTTTGAGTATTAGATCCCGCTAACCACAAATTCGTGCCATCCCATCCAAGACCATATGGAGCACTATCTGGACTTGAAAAACTGCTTATAACTGCTCCTGTTGATGGATTTAACTTGTATATCTTTTGAGTATTACGTCCTACTAACCATAAATTTGTGCCGTCCCACGTTAAACCAAATGGATAACCATCTGGACTTGAAAAGCTGCTTATGACTGCTCCTGTTGATGGATTTAGCTTATATATCTTTTGAGTATTACCTCCCGCTAACCACAAATTCGTTCCATCCCATGCTAAACCATATGGATAACTATCCGGACTTGAAAAACTATTATACGCAAATTGTAATGGATTCGAATATGCCCATATAATAGTCTGAAATGTTCCATTTGCAGCATTAGTTGGCCAATCAAATACAAAATGCATTCTCATATATCTATCAAAATTGAAATTACTTTCTGTAACATTTAAACTACCTCTTAATGTGTCTGAACCTGCATATGCTGTTTGGTCTGCCCAGCCTACTAGATTACCTGTTTCCGGATATAAGTCATCTGATTCAATTTGTGATGATGAATAAAGTTGAATCTGATTAAATACATTGCTAAAACTCGGCTTTGAAGCCGAAGAGCTTTGTATAATTCTATCTTGTATTGCCCATCTAAAATAATTATATCCTATGCTTGTGATGAGGTTTTCTGTCTTTGCCTCAAGAACTTTCTTTTTTATCACTGCGTCAAACAATTCAACTGTTACAAGCCCTCGAATTTTTGAAATTTTTTCTTTAAAAGATACAACTTCTATGTTTTTCCTTAAATCTTTCACATAGCTTCTAGATAACAATTTAGCACCTCCTAACTAAGTGTAACAATTGCACTTGTTGTAATTTGATTTAGACTTATTATTTCTTCATGACCTGCTGGAATAGGTAATTGCAATTCAGTCAAAGCTGTTAAATTAAGCTGTAATATTTTAACATCAATGTTTTCTTCCCAGTTGACTCTTGGAACTTCAGTGCCAACTCCACCTAATAAGTTTGTAGCATAAACATAGAATTGCAAATGTTGTGCTGTTATTGTAAATGTACCAGTGCTTGTATACATCTGCACATCCAACATAGCGGATCCTTGCTGCAACTGGGCTAAAACAAATGGAACTCCTATAGTGTTATATCCCGCTTGGCACTGTTGTTGTATCGTAGGCCCAATTTGGCTACCTGCAAGGTAAAATTTAACCGTTAAGACCATCGCTGCACTTGCTTGCCCTACTATCATTAATCCTATTTGAGCATTTGTTGATGAAAAGTTTGTGATTGAAAGTGAAATCGGATATTGCTGCGTCGTTGTAATAGTCAATTGCTGATTATTTGTCGCAAAAAGCATACTTGGCTGTGCTGCAGCAATATCTGATGATATAGATTGCTCTTCTGTATCCTGCAATCCTGGCACGATATACGAAAGCTCAACTTCATTCTTCCATGGCTCCTGAGGATACCTCTTTAAGCGCAATATTCGGGTTATCACATCAATTTTTAGTTCGCTGTCATAAATTCTAACTGTATCACCAATGTAAAATTTGTCCTCATTTAGGCCTGTAACTGTGGATAAATCTAATACGCTGCATTCATAACTGATAATAGGTTGCGATAGCTCAGATAACTTCTTTTTTGCGGCATCCAACAAATTTTGAGTTAGAATAAATCTATCATCTTGCCAAATATATTCCTTCCTAAACTTTGCTTTTGCTTCTGTAAGAGTCAAACCTTGCGATGTATACCAGCTATAATCCTCTAAATATTCTTTCCCATCATTGAAATCGGCTATAGTAAGTCCATTTTTCCCATATGGGAATAGCACTGTTGCTTCAGGTGGCTTTACAGTTCGCTTTATTGATTTTAGATTCTTCTTATATCGAAATCCAGCGCCTCTATTGCTACCTATCTGCTGCAGCATGTTTATTTTTCTGTTTATACTATCCCACTGTATCTCTAATCCTACTATTTTTGCCCATTGCCTGACTAACCAAAGTACAGTTTTATCTAC
>JASBVU010000229.1 GCA_029960905.1 Thermoanaerobacterium sp. | reverse complement strand
GGAAACCATTTTATACATGCAATTAGGAGAAACGTTAACATTGCCCACTTTGTCCACGATAACCAAATATACGGCTTGACAAAAGGCCAAGCATCCCCTACGACGGCAAAAGGGCAAAAAACAAGTTTGCAGTTTGACGGTGTAATCTTAGACCCTGTAAAGCCAATAAAACTTGCCCTTACAATGGGAGCTGGATTTGTAGCAAGAAGCTTTTCCGGAAATTATGAGCATCTTAAGAAGATGATGAAAGAAGCCATAATGTACGACGGATACGCTCTTTTAGACATCTTCCAGCCATGTGTCACATTTAACAGGGTAAATACATTCAAATGGTACAACGACAGGGTATATGAGCTTCCGGATGATTATGACTACACTGATTTAGACAATGCCTTTAAAGTAGCTGACGAATGGGGAGATAGGATACCGATAGGTATAATATATAAAGTAGAAAAACATACGTACATCGACAATATAAGCTTTTTAAAAGATGGTCCACCTTTAGTAGATGCTAAATACGATCCTATGATGGCAGAAAAATACTTAGATGACTTTAGATAAAAAGTTAGGGAACTTCCTCTTGGAAAGTTCCCCTTTTCTTTTAGCTTGCCATTTCTTCATCTTCAAACTGGCTATTGTAAAGCTTAGCGTAAAATCCGCCTTTTGCAAGAAGCTCTTTGTGTGTGCCTTGCTCTACAATGTCGCCGTGATCCATGACAAGTATTAGATCCGCATCTCTTATGGTAGAAAGCCTATGGGCAATAATGAAGCTTGTGCGATTTTTCATAAGGTTATCCATAGCCTTCTGTATGAGGATCTCTGTGCGGGTATCAACAGAGCTGGTAGCTTCGTCCAATATCAGTATCTTAGGATCTTTGAGTATAGCTCTCGCTATAGTTATAAGCTGTTTCTGTCCTTGTGAGACGTTTGAAGCCTCTTCGTTTAAAACCATATTGTACCCGTCTGGCAGCGTGTGGACAAAGTGATCTACATGAGCTGCTTTTGCGGCTTTTATGACTTCCTCATCTGTGGCATTTAGATTTCCATACCTTATATTGTCCATAATAGTGCCATTGTAAAGCCATGTATCTTGCAATACCATGCCAAACAGCGATCTTAAATCGCTTCTTGTAAATTCTCTAATGTCATGCCCGTCTATCAATATTCTTCCTGCGTTTACATCGTAAAACCTCATTAAGAGTTTTACCATCGTAGTCTTTCCAGCACCTGTTGGTCCCACTATGGCTACTTTTTGACCCGGTTTAATATCGGCTGAAAAGTCATTTATTATTATCTTATCTGGTTTGTATCCAAAGTGCACGTGGTCAAACTGCACATGTCCTTCCACATTTTTAAGTACCACAGGATGCTCTGTTTCAGGCACTTCTTCTTCCTCGTCTAAGAATTCAAATACCCTTTCAGCACATGCAGCCGTCTGCTGTAGTATGTTTGATATATTAGCAATCTGGGCCAATGGCTGCGTAAATGACCTTACGTACTGAATGAAAGCTTGTATGTCACCAACTTGTATCGTACCATTTATTACAAGGTAACTGCCTAATACGACGACACCTACATATCCTAAATTGCTTACGGAATTCATGATAGGCATCATAAGACCTGTCAAAAACTGAGATTTCCACGCCACCTTGTAAAGCTCGTTGTTGTACTCGTCAAATTTCTTTACGCTTCTTTCTTCGTAGTTAAATGCCTTCATGACTACATGACCGCCGTACATTTCTTCTACATGACCGTTCACATGACCAAGATAGTCCTGCTGCTCTCTAAAGTACTTTTGTGAAAAGCGGACGATAAGGGCAATGATGCCCATCGATATAGGTATCATCAAAAATGTGACACCTGTCATCTCCACACTTATGGTAAGCATTATTATTAAAGCACCGATTACCGATGTGACAGATGTGATAATCTGGGTTATGCTCTGGTTTAATGTCTGGCTTATGGTATCAACGTCATTTGTTATGCGGGATAATATCTCACCGTGATTTGTACCATCAAAGTATTTAAGTGGCATGCGGTTTATCTTCTCCATTATGTCCCGTCTAAATTTGTACGTAACTTTCATGGCTACATTTGTCATTATCCATCCCTGTATATAGCCAAGACCCGAACTTAAAATATACAAACCTATAAGCATTAGGATTATCCTACCGATGTAGTCAAAGTCAATATTGCCTGTACCTGCTATCTTTGCCATGACGCCTTCATAAAGCTTCGTTATAGCCTTGCTGAGTATCTTAGGCCCTGCTATAGACAGTGCTGCACTTCCTGCTGCAAAAAGTATAACAAGAAATATGGAAAGTTTATACTCACCAAGATACTTCATCAATTTCTTCATTGTTCCCTTAAAGTCGTTGGCCTTTTCGCCGCCTACCATAGGTCCATGGCCACCCATAGGACCATGCCTTCTCATGACAGGTCGCCTTGGAGTATTTGCGTTTCTTCCATCAATTATGCCAATTCCTCCTTTGAAAGCTGCGAATAAGCAATCTCTCTGTACGTCTCGCAGGTTTTCATAAGCTCTTCATGTGTGCCTATTCCAGCTATTTTGCCATCATCTAAAACTATGATCTGATCTGCATTCATTATCGTGGATATGCGCTGTGCAACTATTATCACAGTGCTATTTCCCGTGTATTCTTTAAGAGCCTTTCTCAAAGCCCTATCTGTCTTGAAATCAAGTGCTGAAAAGCTGTCGTCAAATATATATATCTCCGGCTTTTTGACAAGCGCCCTTGCGATAGACAGCCTTTGTTTCTGTCCACCTGAGATATTTGTAGCATCCTGCGATATTTCGCTGTCATAGCCATTTGGAAGCCTTTCAATGAACTCTGCTGCCTGAGCCACCTCTGCAGCCTTTTTGACTTCTTCATCTGTATCATTTTCATTTCCAAATTTTATATTTGACATGACAGTACCCTTAAAAAGGGAAATCTTCTGAGGCACATAGCCAATCTTTTCCCTTAGATCGTGCTGCTTCACATCTTTTACATCTACACCGTCTACTAAAACTTGACCTTCTGTGGCATCGTAAAATCTCGGTATCAAATTTACAAGCGTAGATTTTCCAGCACCAGTAGAGCCGATTATAGCTGTAGTCTTACCCGGTTCTGCTTTAAATGATATATTCGATATGGCGTATTCCTCTGCTCCATGGTACTTGTATGAAACATTTCTAAACTCAACGACGCCTTTTTGAGTATCGTCAAACTTCTTGCTTTCCTTAGGATCCACAACGGTAGGCTGTGTCTCCAATACCTCTGCAATACGGGATGCAGACACAGATGCCCTCGGTATCATGATAAACATCATAGACATCATGAGGAAGGCAAATATTATCTGTATAGCGTACTGCATAAATGCCATCATATCGCCAACCTGCATTGACGAATTTGCAATATCATGAGCACCTACCCATACGATAAGAAGCGTTATGCCGTTCATTATAAGCATCATGACTGGAAACATTGTAATCATGACACGGTTTATGAAAAGCATCGTATTCGTTATGTCCTTGTTTGCCTTGTCAAACCTGTTTTCCTCAAACTCTTGAGTATTAAAAGCCCTTATAACCATCATGCCAGCCAGATTCTCGCGGGCTACAAGATTCAACCTGTCTACCAATTTCTGCACAGACTTGAATTTAGGCAATGCGATAGAAAACACAGTCGAAACCAAACCTAAAAGCACTATGACTGCCAAAGCTATTATCCATGACATTGACGCGCTTTTGCCTACGGCTCTTATTACACCGCCTATGCCTATCATAGGAGCATAGAATATCATCCTTATCATAAAGACAATAAGCATCTGTATCTGCGTTATGTCATTTGTAGTCCTTGTTATCAAAGACGCTGTAGAAAACTTATCGAATTCCTCATTTGAAAAGCTTTCGACTCTTGTAAAAAGATTTTTTCTTATATCCCTTGAAAAACCAGCGGCAACTCTGGAGCCTAAAAATCCTACCATTATGGAACAAGCCGCACTTAAAAGAGTGATTAGTAGCA
>JASBVU010000228.1 GCA_029960905.1 Thermoanaerobacterium sp. | reverse complement strand
AGCATCATCGAGAGCTTGTTTTGGTGTAGCCTGATTATTTAAAACTTTTTCTATGTTCTGTTCTATTATTTGCCTTGCCTCAGGGAAGACTCCTATCAATGCTCCTTGAGTTGCTCTATTTATAGGTGTCGAATGAAGCTGTTCAATTGCTGTTTTAAATTGCGGATATTTTTCCAAATGTGCACTCATTTCAGGTAAATCATAAGCTTCCTTTGTCACTGGGAAATATCCTGTGTTTTCATTCCAAAACACTTGTTCTTCTGGAGAAACCATAAATTTTACAAATTCCCACGCTGCTTTTTGGTATTCTTCTGGCTTATTGTTAAGTATCCACAACGAGGCACCACCAATTATTACTCCACCATCTTTACTATCATTTAATGCTGGCAAATACGCTGTTCCAACTTCAAATTTATTTCCTACACCGTCCAATATTGATTTCAATGATGCTGTTGATTCTATAATCATCGCAGTTCGACCTGCAATAAATGCATTTTTAGTATCATCTGTTTTTCTTCCAAAATTACCTGCAATGCCTTCATCAACAAGCCTCTTCCACCAGTTAATGATATTTAAGCCTGCATCATTATTAAATGCTACTGCCGTTGCTTCTTTATCTCTACCATTGCCATTGTTGGCATACAGTGCACCTTGTTTTGCCATAAATTGTTCAAAAAACCAGCCATATATTGCCATTGAATATCCGTATTGTGTAACTCTGCCAGATGCGTCTTTTTTCACAAGCTTCTTGCCGTACTCTTCTATTTCATTAAAATTCTTGGAAGGGTTATTAGGATCAAGACCAGCTTCTTTAAATGCGTTTTTATTGTAATATAATATTGGTGTTGATGAATTGAATGGCATAGAATACAATTTACTATCAACTGTATAATAACTTAAAAGATTTGGTTCAAGTTTAGATATATCAAATTTGTCTTCATCGATAAATTGTTGTACAGGCGTTGCCCAACCGCTGTCAATCATAAATTTGGTTCCTATATCATACACTTGCATAATATCTGGTCCTGATTTTGACTGCTCTAATGTCTTCAATTTGTTTAACGCATCATCGTAAGTTCCTTGATACTGTGCAGTAACTTTTATATTAGGATGTGATTTATTAAAGTCGTCTACCATCTTGTTTATCGCTTCTCCTCCTTTCCCACCCATTGAATGCCAGAATGTTAGCTCTATAACTTTGTCTTTATTCTGCTGTACATTGGATGATGTCGATGGTTTTGTACCATTGGAACATGCTGTGGCTGAAAATAATACACTTCCAATCAATGCGATAGATAAAATTTTCTTCAGTCTTTTCATTTTTAAAATCATTCCTTTCTTTTAATGATTTATTTAACCTTTCAATGCACCGGCATTTAAGCCATCTACAAGCTGCTTTTGTCCAAAAATAAATATTATAATAGAAGGAATCAAAATCATGATTACACCAGCCATGATAAGCCCAAATGATTGTGAGTCTGACCATTGTAACATGCTTATGCCTATCTGCACTGTCCTCATATCATCTGTGCTAGTTATCAAAAGTGGCCACATGTACTGATTCCATGTCATCAAAAAAGAATATACAGCTAAAGAACCAATTGCCGGTCTTGAAAGGGGTATCACTACTTTTATCAAAAATTCAGATCTTTTGCAGCCGTCCAACTGAGCGGCTTCATAATAATCTTTTGGAATAGTTAAATAAAATTGCCTCAATAAAAATATTCCTAATGCGGAGCTTAAGTATGGTAAGATAAGCCCTGCATAAGTATTTAACCAGCCTAACTGCCGTATAGTAAGATAATTTGCTATTATTATAGCTTCACCCGGTATCATCATGGTTGATAGAAATATGGCAAAAATTATATTCTTTCCTTTAAACTCGTAAAATGCAAATGCATATGCCGCAAGACTTGATGTCAATATTTGCCCTATAGTGACAATTATCGAAACAATAAAGCTATTTAATATAAACCGCAGTATCGGAACAGAATTAAGTGCCTCAATATAATTGCCTAAATAAAATGAATGTGGTATTAATCTTGGTGGATACTGAAAAGCTTCGCTATCAGGCATAAAGCTTACAGACATGGCATAAATAATAGGAAATATCACGATAAATGCTAAAATAATGTTGACTAAATAAAGCAAAATTCTCTTAATTAACCACTTCACATAGTCTGTCATTTGTAAAACACCTTCTTTTCACTTGAAGCAAATTGTAACAATGTGAATATTAAAAGCAGTATAAAAAGGATTATCGATTCTGCCGCCCCATTTCCATATCTGAAATTAAAAAACGCATCTCTATATATCGAATAAACCATGACGTTAGTAGAATTAACTGGTCCGCCTTGTGTCATAATATTTATCACTCCAAATTCTTGAAAGGCATTTATAAAGTCAACAGTGATTAGGAAAAACAATGTGGGAGAAAGCATTGGTATAGTTATCTTAATATGCTGGACAAAAACATTGGCTCCGTCAATCTGAGCACTTTCATAAAGGTCTTTCGATATGCTTTTCAGCCCTGCAAGCATAAAAATAAAATTTATTCCTACATTAAGCCATACATTTACTATTGATACTGAAATCATTCCGTACTTTACATCGGTTAACCATCCTATACCGTGTATTCCAAAAAAACTGAGTATGTAGTTGATAAATCCTATACTGGGATTAAATAATAGCATCCATATTACCGTAGCCGATGCTGACGATATAGCAATAGGCAATGTGTATATTGTCCTAACAACTTCAATGCCTTTAAGTTTTAGATTGGCAAATACAGACAAAATAAACGCAACGATCATTTCCAAAGGAACAGTCATAATTATAAATTTTAATGTTAGATAAATGCTATTTAAATAATCAGCAGATTTAAAAATGTCTATATAATTTTGCAATCCAACAAATTTACTCAAATACCCTTGTGGATCTGTTAGAAATAAGCTTATGTATACAGTCTTTACAAACGGATAAAAAACAAATGTTGCGAAAATAATGGCAGAGGGAAAAAGGTATAAATATGGTTCAATGTCATTTTTAAACCTTATTACATTGTTTTTTACATCACTATCGTCTATTGCGTTGCTATAGTTTGCAATCGGCTCTGTTCTCTCCACCTTGACACCTCCTCATACATTTTTGATATATCTATATTCCACAATCTTGGAGTACCTGTTGATACAGCAATAGCACCATTTAATAAAGCATTTATCATTTGCTCACTTGTTTTAATTAACCCTCCACTTATGACGGGTTCATTTGCATTTTTAGTGAATTCACGAATCACATCAGGCATTAAAGCTGGCATAAGTTCGATAAAATCCGGCTGTGTTTCTTTAGAAATCTCTATCGCTTTTTTCAGTGCATCTGTATCTATCATGAAACACCTCTGAATCGTCAACATATTAAGTTTTTTTGCAATTTTTATCAGACTGTTTTTAGTCGTAATTATCCCATCTGGCTTTACATAATTAGCTACAAATTCAAGTCCTTCTTTATCGAAGCTTATACCTTCAATTTTCTCTATGTGAACAAATGTAAACATATCATTTGATCTAAAAAAGTCAACATATTTTTTTATTACACCAATATTCCCTGTAAGTAAAAAAACACCACTTAAGTTTTTATTAATTGCTTTTTCAATATGTTTTTCTTCTTTGACAGCGGCAATCAATTTGCTGCATTCAAGCCTTTTTAAGAACTCATCTTTCTTCAACATTTCACCCCCTCACACATAAACGCATATTAAAAACATTTTTATATCAGTAAAAATTAAAAAGAGAAACCACTACAGATTAACAATTTATCTATGAAATTGTTAATCACATTAATGGTTTCTCTTCATCTCCAACCTAAAAATTTATATCTACTTGTCAATATCTATATTACAAGAAAATTGTTATGTCCATATTAAATACATGTAACGTTTATGTTAATTTCTTAAAATATTTTCTAATAACTCAACATCAAATCCCGCATCTATGTAACCTTGTTTTATGATATTGTAATACCTTTTGCTAGGTTTTCCTACAT
>JASBVU010000227.1 GCA_029960905.1 Thermoanaerobacterium sp. | reverse complement strand
TCTATATTTCCAGTTATTAAATTTACAAGTGTAGATTTTCCTACACCGTTCTCTCCTACAATTGCTATTATATTTTCTCCTTCAATGTTAATATTTTGTTCACGAAAAATTGTTTTATTATCAAATGAAAAATTACGAATAGATATATTTAAATTCATTATGCTATACCTACCAAAATTAAGATTATACCTGAGATAGAACTGAGTAAAACCGTAATGGACAAAATTAATGTCAGATAATTAAGTGAATTACCTTTCTTAAATTTACTGTATTCTCTTAAAAGTAAATGTATCGAAAGTAGCAACGGAAATAGTAAAAAGATTAACGTTTTATTCATTTTTATCTCCTTCCTATATTCTTTTTAGTTACCCAAATATGATTAATGGTTTTTATTGCGGATGATATCCCCAATAAGAAAACGATTAAAAGTAATATCTTCAAGGTACTATTTAAAGAGAAAATGTCATTAATTTTATTAATTTTTTTATAACCATTTAAAATAATATAAATAAAAATATGCGCTAGAATAAATAGACTGGATAGAAAAATAGCTTCTAGTAAACTCATGTATTTTTTTATATCTTCCGGATATCTTGTTACTTCAGATTTATTTTTATCTACATAAATATTAGCTGATAAAGCAAGCGACAGAATAAAAATATGGATCAAAATTAATAAAACAACTATTTTAATACTCCAATTAAAGCCAAACAAAATTTTTAAAAACGCTATTCCCCAAAAGATATTAAAAAAATTGAGAAATATAAGTATTACAATTTTTTGTAGATAGTTAAAAATAGAACTTGATTTATAAAATTCTATTTTTGTTGTAGAAAAATAAAAACAGTCATCTAAAAGAAAAATCTGTCTTTTTACATAAATATAAAAAATAACGAAATAGACTACTAATAATAAGCTTAATACTAAGCTTATTTCTCGAACAAAAATGGTGTTTTTAATAATATAATAGAATAATATATATGTGATTATATAAGGCGGGAAAATATAACTATAAAACATCCCCTTTTTCTCTTGTAATTTTCGACTAATTCGTTGTATATCAATATATAAAAGGTATCTATTTTTTGTATTTT
The DNA here is from genome assembly GCA_029960905.1 of Thermoanaerobacterium sp. Lineage (GTDB taxonomy): Bacteria > Bacillota > Thermoanaerobacteria > Thermoanaerobacterales > Thermoanaerobacteraceae > Thermoanaerobacterium. The sequence continues at coordinate 2,949 of JASBVU010000227.1, read as the reverse complement.
TTTTGCCCATGATAATCGAATGTTTACTGTATTTACAATAAAATATAAAGAAACTAAGGAAAATAACAAATAATATTATTATTAAAAAAGAAGATATGTAATTATTATTCAAATTGATAAGGAATAAAAAGTAAATAGTTAAGTATATATAAAACGAAAATATTCTAAGTTTATGTAATTTCAAAAAATGAAAGATAGCTATCAATGAAATAAAAAATAAAATTTTAACTTCTAATAAAATTATTAAATTTAAAGTAATTATAATAATTCCAATTAACTCAAAAAGCGCATCTTTAATAAATACTTTGTGAAAAAATATGTTTAATCTTTTTATTTTAAACTCTCTCATTTTAAATATGTATAATATAGATAATATAGATAAAGCAATATATTTGAAATTAACTGGATAAAATACTGTGGTAATAGGGAAAATAACTTTAACGAGTATCTCCAAAAAAGAAAATAATTTGCTAAGTTTAATACTAGCTTTGTTGCTTAAATAAGAGAACTCTTCGCCAATAAAACGTCTCTTTTTTGAAAAGCTAATCCTATATTGCTTTTTTATAAAAAGAAGTATAAAATAAAAAATATTAATTGTTTTATTTCCCAACATCTATATTACCTCCGAATAGCATAAGTGCCATTCTTTTAAAAATAAAGTTCTCTGTCAAATTTGGTAGTGCCTAATTCATCATGAACCTGATATCGAGCACACAACCAGAAAAAGTATCATGAAGTTCCAAATCACCAATTTTTGCGATTATTTTATCAAAAATCTAGTGTATTGTGCATATATTCTCGCTTATGATTAAAAAAAGCATTAAATAACTTGATATGGAGCCTTCTGCGGACATGTCTTCTATTGAAATAAGCGGGCCTCATTTCTTTTTGTCGCAAAACATCATAAGGTTTACATGTCCGCTACTCCATGTAAAATCGTTGAGAATTGCATTGTAAAATTAATTACCAAGAAATAATGGTCTCTCTACCGGCCCATCGAATTAAAGAAGTTAAACCTTTTTCTAGGAACCATGCGGCACCACCGGCAAGACCTGCGTATAACGATAATGCAGCAGCAATATCCATGCCATTAAGGATAGCATTAACTATAGTTGATGCTGTTCCTGCTGCCATACCAGTCGCAACTAATTCGAACATTTTTTTCACCTCCTTTCAAATGAATAAAATTACTAATGCACCCACAACTGATTGTATGATAATTTTTTTCCTTGATCTTTTTACGTCTATATTTACTTTGTTAAAAAATACAAATATAAAATATAATAATATTGCTACTGCATTTGCTATTATCCATCCCAAAGTGGTTCCTGAAATCAAAGTTAAGACTGTTATCATTGATATTAAAAGTTTTAGTCCAGCTGAAGTAAAATATATTTCGTTTAAAAAGTTCTCGTCCACATTATTTTTGTAAATGATTTTAAATAAAAACACTAACAAAAGCCTCGCCAAAACCAAGAATATAAATAATGTAAAAATACTTATGGCTGTACCTGTTATAATTGCAATTATCATTTGACCACTAGATAAATGTTTATTTATGCTACTAAGTATATATCCCCTATTAATAGTTGAATTTATAATTGAATAAGCCAATATATAAACAAATAATGATAGAAAAAAAAATGTTTTGTATTTTTTACTAACCATTTTTACCACCCATTAATCTAAGAAAGCTTCAAAGCTTCGACAAACGCTGCAAGGATTAATAGAAGACAGGAAGCAATAAAGTTTTTTAGAATTTTATTATTATTTTTGTTAATTGGATCATTTTTAAATACAATGCCCAATATTTTACTAGAAATCATAAACCCTATTGATAATATTAACAATATGGAAAGTGTTTCTGGTATTAAATGAGGATAAGTACTAATGGCTGTAAATAATCCTTTTTCTTTCGTTATCGCCCCAAATGCGTCCCCAAACACAAAAAATGTAATAATAACTGGAATACTCGGGCCTATATATATAAATATTGAAAGTCCTATAATTATCATCGAGGTTAAAAAGTTATGAATTAGAATTTTTAAAAATACATTTATAAATCCTGGATTATGGAACCTTATGAAATTTATAATTTTGTAATCTCCAAATGTTACGCCATAAATCAGACCAAAAATACTGCTAATAAATATCACAAGAAATGATACCTTATGTTCAATAGATATTATTTTTTTCTTCTTGTTTCTTTTGAAAATAACCACGGGTTATCAGACACCTATCAAATCAAATTTATGAATTGCATAAAAAATGGTGAAGAGACAAAGTTAATTATCACCTCTTTCAAATCTATTTATCGAAAAGAAACATTTTTCTAATATTTCACTATTTTTCGACAACAATAATTTCATCACGATTTTATATTATCGGAAACTTCAGACAATTAAAATAGGTATAATTTCCTATTTTTTGTTTTTATGTAATATAAATGAAAGAGATGATGTATAAAATTTTGTGTCAAGCATTTCGTTAGACCAAAAGAAAAAGGTAGGGTATTCTCTGATTTGACCAATCATCTAGAGAAAGGAGTACCCTACCTATGTCTAAAGTATATCGAACATAGATTGGATGAATCAACTGGAAAACGGTATTCGTTTGAGTCAAGTATTTGTTGGCAGTTTTATCCCATGAAAAAGTGGAAGCGGATTCACTATTTTGAGTACTCACATGGCAATATTTTTGCTTTTTTTAAAAACCGGCCAACACCTTTAACGCCTTGTATACTGGAACATTTGCCTTGCCCTTTAGGTATGGAAGATTGTTTCTTGCTAATTGCTACAATACACCGCCGGTTTTGATGTTTGTAATGCATACCCTTTGTCCATTCTTTCTTCAGGTGGAGTATACTCCGGAAAACGATCACCAAATATTTTCCTCCAAATATCAGCGGCTTCCTTCTTATCCTCTGTTTCCAACGCTTTTTGACCTTGT
>JASBVU010000226.1 GCA_029960905.1 Thermoanaerobacterium sp. | reverse complement strand
ATTGGAGTTCTTATTGCGCTATTTGCTAGATATAATTTAAAAGATACATTAACATTAGGTGTTTCATCAGCCGCAGCACTTACTTTGTTTCCAATGGTAGCAACATTGTTTATAACGGCATTGTTGCCGATATCAGATGCAGCTGGAGAATTTATGAAAAAGAGATTTCCAGGAAGAGAGTTCTATATTGGATTAGATTGGCCTTTTTTGGCAGGCCAACCAAGTCTTTGGGTAACAACAATATTATTAGTTCCTATTATACTTGTAATGGCAATTATATTACCAGGTAATATTGTACTTCCTTTTGGCGGTATTTTAAATATATGTTTTGCAGCAATTGCGGTAGTAATTACCGGTGGAAATTTGGTAAGGATGCTTATACTAGGTATTATTTCTACCCCACTTTATATGTATGTTGCAACATATTTTGCGCCAATCATAACGAATCTTGCTAAAAACGTAAATACTATAAAAATACCAGCGGGCCAATTAATAACCTGGAACGGAATGGAGGCTCCCGAATTTAGATATGTTTTTTCAATGGCTGCTAATATATTTAAAGGTGTTATATTCCCTGGGCTTCCATTACTTATAATATATAGTTTGTTATATTGGTGGTATTTCAAATATATGGTAAAGAAAGAAAAAGAAGCCGCTGAAAGAATTAATGCGACCCAAAATGTTTAATAATCAATTTATGTTGTAGCAGGTATATACTTGCTACAACATAATATAATTATAAAACCTGTATTAGGATGATTATAACATATATAAAGAAAAATATAAATTATTTTCAAGGATGTGATTATGTGATTGCAACTGTCACATTAAATCCAGCATTAGATAAAATTATTATATTGGATGAAATCAAGAACTGCGATAACAACAAGATAAAAGAAGAAAAATTTGATATAGGTGGTAAAGGCACTCATGTTTCATCTGTATTATCTGATTTAGGCCTTAGAAGTATTGCGACGGGTATATTAGGAGGGCATACCGGAAGTATTCTCGAGTCGCTTTTACACAAAAAAGACATTGAATGTAGGTTTATATATCCGCCAAATTATGAGACAAGAACAAGTTATATTATAATCGAAAAAAATAAAAATAATCATTTTATGCTCACTGAAAAAGGAGATAAAGTTGATGCAAAGAGTGTTGATAAGCTATTTGAATTAATTAGAGAACTATCTAGATCATGTAAATTTATGATTTTTTCAGGTGGAGTTTGTCCAGGATTTGACGTAAATATATATAGAGAATTAATTGAATTAGCTAACCAAAATAATTGCAAGACATTTTTAGATGCTAGTGGAGATTATCTCAAAGAAGGAATTAAAGGAAAGCCGTTTATGATTAAACCTAATATAGAAGAAATAAGCGAAATAATAGGACACAATCCTAAAAATATAGATGAAATAGTCCTTCATGCCAAAAAACTAATAGAATATGGAATTAGTATTGTCGCGGTTACACTGGACAGTAATGGCTCGTTAATTGTTTCAGAAGATGAAACTTTTAGAATATATCCTCCCAAGATTAAAGTAATTAATACTGTTGGATGTGGGGATGTATTCTTTGGAAGTTCAATATTTAAGTTATATCATAATAGTAATTTAAGAGAAGCATTTAAATTTGCTACAGCCATTAGTGCATCAAAAGCAATGAATTTAATGACATCTGAATTTGATATTAACGAAGCTTTGAATTTATTAGATGAGGTAATAATTGAATATATTTAATTTGATAAGGAGATGTTAGAATGAAATTGTCATATATAGAAAAGAGAGAGGAAGTTTGTCAATTAGTAAAAGATATGTTTGATAGAATGATGACGAATGCAGCTGGTGGTAATGTATCGGTGAGAGTTGAAAATAACAAAGTTTTATTGACTCCCGCAATGATGTCTGAACATAACAGATGCCGATTAAAACCAGAAGATTTATTACTTGTAGACATGGATATGAACATTTTGGAGGGAACTAGGGCACTAACTAGAGAAGCTAACATGCATATTGGGATACTAAAAGAATTTCCTTATGTTAATGCATGTATACATGCGCATGCAAAAAATATAATGACATTTGCCTCATTCGAGCTGGCTATTCCTTCAGTTACAGAAGCTACAGCTAAATTTGGAAATATAGAATGCTTACCATATTATGAAGCTACTACAATAGAGCTAGCTGAAGCAACAGTTGAATATTTTAAGACGAAGAAAAATGAATTACAAAAGCATGCTTGTGCTGTAATGTTATCAAAGCACGGTATTATTATAGCGGGCAAATCTCTTGATGAAGCATATAATGCACTTGAAAGAATAGAGACTAATGCGTACATTGTTTTAAATAGCAAATTACTAGTTGACAATCCGATATTAAAGGTTGCAAAACTTCAAGAAAATTTTCAGCCGTCTATATTTGAAGCAGGATATAATGCAATTTATGAATAATAAATTAAAAAAAGTCAAGTGGCTAATTGCATAATCAAATGCAATAGATAAAAAAATAGAAACCATAGTGAAAATCCTGTATGATATAAGTTTCTAACCAAGAACATACAGGAGGTTTTCACTATGGTTTGCAATAGTGATTATAACACAAATGTACGTTCTTTTAATACCTTAGTAGATACGAACGTGGAGAAATTTATGCATTACTTAAAGAAGGAATAAGCATTCGGTATATTGCTGAAAATATTGCTGAAAAGCTCAATCGCTCCCCAAGTACTATCAGCCGTGAAATTAAGCGAGAAACCACTACACAACTTAGAAGTGATTTATCATCTTATACAAGTTATTTTCCTGAAACTGGTCAGGCTGTATACGAAAAAAATCGTTCAAATTGTGGAGCTAAATTTAAAATGGCTAAAGCAGAAGCTTTCTTGAAATATGCTGAAACGAAAATATTACATGAAAAATGGTCACCAGATGCAGTCATTGGTCATTGTAAAAAAGATCCTAACTGGAATGATAAATCCATGGTTTGTACTAAAACTTTATACAATTATATCGATAAAGGATTATTAGCTGTTAGAAATATTGATTTACCTTTAAAGCTACGTTTAAAACCAAAGAAGAAACATATTCGCATAAATAAACGTATTATAGGCAAAAGCATTGATGTTAGACCAAAGGAAGTTGAAAACCGTGAAGTTTTAATAGATACGGTAATTGGTAAAAAGTCTAATGACAAAGCTATTTTAACATTAACGGAATGCAAGACTCGTTATGAACTTATGTTTTTACTACATGCCAAAGATAGCAAATCAGTTAATAATGCATTATCAAAATTAAAGGATATCTTTGGTGACATTCTAAACAATGTATTTAAGACAATAACAGCCGATAATGGCATAGAATTTAGCAATTTAAAAGCTATTTTTAAAGAATATGGAACAGAAGTATATTATACTCATCCATATTCATCTTGGGAAAAAGCAACAAATGAGCGTCATAACGGAAATTATTAAGCTATAGAACACCTAATGAATGCTTTTATGACGAATTAACAAAAATTTGTTAAGCCCATGACTTATTAAGTATAGAGCTCACTCGTGATTTGTCAAGGGTAAGGCTTCGCCTTGTATAATCCCTTGACTAATCTCTTCATTCGCTCAACTTAGTAATTAAGATGGGCTTAAGGTTAAATATAATTTACACTATACCATATCTACATAATTTTTATCGGGTGTTGCATTTAATATTGTAATTTTGGTTATTAATTAATATATTTTTTCAAAAATATTGACTTTCAAAAAAATAAGTGTTATTATACAAATAGAATATAAACGTTTATATTTATCAAAACTTATATATGAGAAGTAAATTTTAATATACCGAGATAGGTGAAAACGGATAACCGTAAAAACGATTATATTTAATAAATAAAGTAAAAGTGATTCAAAAATTAAAACTTATTATATGACAAAAGGGAGATGATAATATAAATTCAACTCTCAGAAATGACGCAAGAAGGCAAAAAGTTCCATTGTTGCTTTATCTAAAATTGTTAATAAAGTTGTTACATTATATTTTTTCAAAAATATTGACTTTCAAAAAAATAAGTGTTATTATACAAATAG
>JASBVU010000225.1 GCA_029960905.1 Thermoanaerobacterium sp. | reverse complement strand
AGAATGTTTTTGTCAAATTGAGTTTCGGCATTTGCCTGCAGTTCAATAAGGGCATCTTCAAAACTTAGCTTTTTTCTATAAGAACGGGTACTTGTCATTGCATCAAAGGCATCGCATATCGAAAGTAATTTACTTAATTCATTAATTTTATTACCTTTCAAGCCATCAGGATATCCTTTGCCATCAACTCTTTCATGATGCTGTTTAATGACTTCAGCTTCGATATTTTTTCCAACAATGTATTTAGTAATAATGTATCCATAATACGAGTGCTTTTTAATAATGGTGTACTCTTCGTGTGTCAGTTTTTTGTTTTTGGTCAGAATTTTTTTGGGAATCACAAGCTTTCCAATATCATGGAGTAAAGCTGAATACTTCAAAATCTTTATTTGAGTAACGGCATAGTTATTGTACTCTGCGAAACTAACGGCAAGCCTCATAACACGTATACAGTGGGCTGCAGTATATGCGTCTTTGAGATTTAGCAGTAAATGTAGCAGTAAAATAACACTTAGTTGAACTATGTGCAAAGCATTATAAAAGATCTTTACTATGCAGTTTGGAAGTAGAAATTTTTTATATTTAGGGTTAGAGCATTTGCTTTTTTTATGTTTGTATTTTTTCATCAATTTAACTCCCTTGCATTCTGTTTTCTATGTAATCTGGTGATGTGAAACCATGCTCGACTTTTTTTATGTTATCATTTATGTTAAGCGTCGTATTATCATAATAATGCACAGCACTAATTTTGCCATTTTTGTCTAATACCTTACAATATGTAGCGATGCCAGATGGAGAGCCAACAATCCCCATTTTTATGTTTTTGCCTGCAATCAATATTCCACCTCTAACTAAACTCGATGGTTGCTTGGAATACAATAAGTTTCTGGCAACAGCGGTTTGATAACATCCTTGACCTTTTACTAGAATATTGCCATTAGCTTGAATGAAAGAGTTTTGAGCATAGTAAAAAATAATATTTGCCCGCTTATCATATATGTTTTTCATTTCAGCGATAAAGTTGTTTACATCTTCTTCGACTGAATGTATTTGATCAATATTATTAATTAGATCTGTATTTATGTGTAACAGAAGCATTTGGATTTTATTTAAAATTAAAGAGACTTTTTTGACATCCTCGTCTGCCAAGATTGCAGATAAATTCTTAATATTGTCAATGTGTTTCTTTAATTTTTCACTGCTACTATTTGCAGTTTGTAATAATTGGTTGCCTATTTGCGAATACTTGGCTGGCTTTGCAACACTAAATTTATCATATAATTCTTTTAATATAATATGTATCTGTTCCATTTTAGGTAAAACACTTAAGTAATTGATTACGCTTATTCCTGCTTGTACTGTACTGCTAATTATATTACCGTAAACTTCAATATTGTAATTGGCAGTAATATTTGCATGATTTATATTACCGTAGATAATAATATTTCCTTTTGATTCAACTCGCATATTGTTCATAATATTGCCTTTAATAACTATATCTCCGTCAAAATAGACATTCCCTGTTTCTACATCAACGTCGTGCGGTATGGTTAAGACAGGCACAACACTTACAATTCCATTTCTCAATATAGGTCTTCCAGAAGCAATGGCGACAATTTTTGTATTGTTTTCCAGTAAAACAGTTCCGCTACCGGCTTTAAGTGGTAAATCTTTGCCTTGATGTGCTTTAATGATTTCACCTGTTACTGATTCGCCATCAGTGCCTGGCATGGCAGGCATAGTTTTTATAGCTAACACTTCACCAATGTTTACAGTAGGTATTATGGTATGGTTTAATAAATCAACTTTTTCGTTTGTTTCGAAAGCTGGATTACGGTAACTACTGTTGTGGAATAAGTATTTTATTTTGCTGTTTATCCCATGCACAGGTGCTATTCCTTCTGCTACAACTGAACTACCACCGCCCGGCGAATTTACCAGGTCGTAGATAGCCTGAATATTAATAAATTTCATTTTTACATTTGCTTTTATAAGCTCTGATATACACTGTTCAACTGTAACATTGGGAGCAGGAATTTCTTCATATTCTGATCGTATATATATCGAGTTTTCAGATTTAGTATCTTTGACAAAATATTTTTTCCCTGTCTTTTTTTCTACAGTTAAGGTTGCTTTGAGTTTGTCACTGGATATATCAACCTTTATTTCGGCAGAAGGAGCGATGCTTTTAGCTTTTAAATCTATACGGTCTTTTTCCGTAACAATAGCAATGCCAGTCGTCATTTTACCGTTAATGTATACTTCAATATTTGGATCATCAGCTATAATTGAAGCATATTTTCCTTCAGGTGAAGGATCTGTTACCTGTATCTTGCCTGATAATATCTGTACTTTTCCATCCTCTTTTTTTTTAATTTCTTTTTTTTGTTTAGGTTCTATATATTCAATGCTAAATTCTCCTGGTTTATTTATCAAACCCCAAAACCTGCGATATGGGTTTTTTATGGTTTGTATTTTCAAATTTTTTTCATCACATTTATAAAAGTCTTTAGCCTTTGTTATAGCTTCTTCAATATCAAAAGCGGTAAACAACATTTTATATATCCCCCCAAAAAGTTTAATGTACATAATATAGAATTCCCCTTTAAAGCATTCTACTTGTCTGAATAAATGTAACAATATACATAAATTGTTACGTTTATTAATTTAAAAGACGTTTAATTTTCGGCATTTAAAGATAAAAATATATTCCGTTGGAGAAAAATACACTTGAATTTCTATGTATCATTTCTTAAAATATTAATGAAAATGCTACATAAAGGAGTGCTATAATGACAGTTGAACCTATTAGAGATAAAAATAAAATCAAACAAATGTACCAGTATCTTAGCGGATATAGCCCTAAGTATGCTCTACTTTTTAAATTTGGCATAAATACAGGTTTAAGAATTAGTGACATTATCTCTTTAAGAGTGAAAGATATTTTTAATAGTAATGGGCAATTTCGTGAATATCTTGTTTTAAAAGAAAAGAAAACAAGCAAGGAAAAAAAGATTAAATTAAATGCGACATTGCGTAAGGCTATTATTTCATATGTTAGCAGTCAGAATCTTTCAGATGACAGCTATCTTTTCTTTAGCCAGAAAGGCGGACATCTTAGCCGTGTCCAGGTGTATCGTGTTTTAAAAGAAGCAGCAAATATCATTGGCATAGAAAATTTTGGTACACATAGTTTAAGAAAAACATGGGGATATTGGACATATCAAATGTCAAAATACAATATTGGTTTAATAATGGATACTTTTAACCACAGTTCCCAAAGCATAACGCTTCGCTATATTGGTATAAATCAAGACCAAAAAGACGAATTGTATTCAACTGTTCAATTATGAAATTGAGTTTCCCCTAACTTATAATATTAGTATTAGGAGCGTTTTTATTAAAACATTTTGAAATTAGATTTAAAAGTCTTATGGCTTTGAAGGAATTTTTGTTTTTTTGTCGTATTATATCAAATAAAGGGGAAATAAATTTTACTATATCTTAAAACGTAACAATTTATGTATATTGTTACATCAAATTTAAATTATTCTCTTCAATGTGTTTTTATGGATGCTTTATTTCAATCTGTATTCTTCAGGACTAACATTATACGCAAATTGAATGAAAGAAGGATATGCCACCAAAAATTAGTGTATCGGGCTTTATGTGATATTTATAAGATGAAAGTGCTCTCAAGGTATGTGATAAGCATACAAATCTAAAGTAGAAGTTGGAAAATAGACATTTTGGATAGATGAATATTATGTAAACACTGCTGGATTCGGTAATGCAACAATAAAAAAATAATAGAGTATTTTTTTATGCGTTGGCCGGTAACACAGGTTTATGCATCAGATCAAACTACACGCATTACGGATGGTAATGATTTAAAGGGGATATTTAATGTCTAATATTATCACAAGAATTATTGACTTTACATATTATTTATAGGATCTTAAAGATCTGACTAAGATCTGACTTTATATCTAACTCGAAAGGGGAAGCTAGAATACCTAAGGATACAGGTAGATCTCGCTTTGATGGAAGCTGGATATGGATAATATCAATAATAATCATAATATTTTTATTCATGCCAGGATTTATACTTGAA
>JASBVU010000224.1 GCA_029960905.1 Thermoanaerobacterium sp. | reverse complement strand
TAGTATTTCCCGTCATACCTACCAAGGCGATTTCCTGTCCTTTATAAACTTTATCTCCTCTTTTAACCAAAAGCTTGCTGGCATGCCCATAATACGTCACATATCCGTTTCCATGATCTATCTTCACAAGGTTTCCATAGCCATTTTCCCATCCTGCAAATACGACTGTACCTCCATCCGCCGCGTATATAGGATCATTGATAGATGCTGCTATATCTATGCCTGCATGAAGCCTTCCCCATCTTTGCCCATACCTCGACGTTATTACTATATGTCCTCGTATTGGAAAGTCAAAAACACCTGTGGCGAATGTAGCTGAAAGCGGTTTTACCCCTACAGACACAATCTCACTTACAGGCTCTTTTACCACGTCTTCGTTTACCACATCTTCTTCGGATATTTGTCCATTGTAATACTTCAAAACGGCAGTAACTATTTTAACACCATCTTCTCCATGTACAATGACTTTGGAAGTGTTGGCAAACATATCACTATCTTTTTGATAAACGGTTTCATGCGGAATATCATCCATGTACACGACTTTTTTCTCTGATACTACAGTCAAAACAGGTTTGGGCTCTTTTACTTTTAAAATCTGTCCTTTAAATATTATATTGCCAATTGTCGGATTTAATTTGTATATATCATCTAATGTTACGTTAAATTTTCTCGCGATTGACCAAAGCGTGTCATTATCTTTTACCATGTAAGTCTCAGTGTCATCTTCATCTTCAAGCTTATTCACTGCTTCTTCAATTGTTTCAATTTTAACTATAGGATTATCTACCTCAACTAATTTCACATCGTTTTTAAAATATGCTTTCATAGACCCGTTTTTGTACTTGTCAAGGATAGCATTAAGGACACATGATGCATCTTTCCTGTTTTTTAGCGTCACTACATTTAAGCCGTCTACCATAATAGCTGTAGGTCTATCGATGCGCAAATTTTTATCACTTAAACTTTTTAAATATGCATCAAATCTTCCCTGTCCTACGCTATATGCAAAGTGATTTAAGCTATAATCTTCCATATTAGAAAATGCACTTTTGTCGATGCCAATGTAAAAAACTACGGCAAACAAAATCGTCAAAGTGGCAGTTATTATAAATCGCCTTTTAATTGAAACTTTTTTGATTAAGTTGCAACTAAAAGGGTTTGACTTATCTTCGTTATCCATCATCTTCTCCTTTCATTTGCGCATAGATCGCATACAAAAATGCGTTATTATTTTTTGTTTTTTTACAAATTTTATACATACTAAGCTTAAAAAATAGACAAATTTGTCGTAATATATATTATATTCTTTTAAATTGATGGTTATGACACATCGTGTTATAATTAAACTTGAGGTGGTGTACATGAGCAGATGTAATTTTTCTAATGATTTTGATGATATGGGAAGCACCCCCGTTAGCAATTTTTTCATAAACCATTATATGTTAGAAGCACCCGGTGAATACGTGAAAGTATACCTTTTAGGACTTAAATATTCATATTACAACCAAAGCTTCTCAATGGAAGAAATGGCTGAGAGGCTTTTTATGTCAGAAAATGACATAGATAAGGCTTTGAAATTCTGGGAAAGGTCTGGCGTAATTAGGCTTAGGTATTCTGACAACGAATATTACATAGAATATCTTCCGCTGGTCAAGAAATCTGATGATGTACACACATTGTCGATTGACGACACTGAAGTCAAGCAGATGTTTGAGACGGTAGAAAAAATGATAGGCAGACCTCTTTCGCCAACTGAGATGAACACTTATCTAAGCTGGGTTGACGAGTACGGATTCTCTCTGGAGATTTTGACAATGCTTATAAGCTACTGTGTGTCAAAGAACAAGACATCTCTTAAGTACATGGAAAAGGTGGCAATTGCATGGCATGACGCAGGACTTAAGACAGCACTTGATGTAGAAGCATACTTAAAATCAGAAAGCGAAAAATGGCTGCGGTACAAAAAAATCTTAAGAGCACTGGGATTAAAAGATGACGATGTGATGGAAGCCCACAAAGCCATGATGGACAGATGGATGGGCGATCTAGGCTTTGACGTTGATGTCATCATAAAAGCATGTGACGAATGCGTCTTAAAGATAAACGAACCCAGCTTTCCGTACATCAATCAGATACTCATCAATTGGTACAACGACGGCATAAGAACTGTAAATGATTTAGACAAAATAAAGAAAAAACCGTACACCAAAAAGACAGCTCCTAACTATAAAGTCCCTAAAAACTACTTCAATGGATACTCTCAAAGGACATACGATGTAGACGAGCTAGAAAAGAAGCTTTTAGCTCATTCAAGAGGTGAATTTGGTGAATAATTTGGTTCAAGAGGTTTTAAGAGAATACGACATGTTAAGGGACAAGTCCTTAAAGGAAGCTCTTAGTAGGCGGAAAGAAGTGTACAGAAAGATACCACAGATATCGCAAATCGATGATAAAATAAAGGAAATCGGCATTGAGATCTCAAAAGCCATTTTTCTAAACCCCCAAAACCAAAAAGAATTTTTAGAAAACTTAAGGCAAAAGCTTATTCATTTGAAAAAGGAAAAAGCTGGACTTCTCAAGCTTAATGGTTACCCTGAGACATACATGGAGCAAGAATATGAATGCAATATCTGCAAAGATACGGGTTTTGTAAACAACAAAAGGTGCAGGTGTTTTGAGCAAAAACTTATCAATCTATACTACAAGCAGTCCAGCATAGAAGAAATAACTAAGATCGAAAACTTCAACAACTTTGACTATCACCTTTACTCAGATAAGCCATACAAAGGAAAAATGTCTCCGAGGGAAAATATCAAAAGCATAGTAGAAGTAGCCAAAGACTTTATCAACTACTTTGACGAGGAGAAGGAAAGCCTGTTTTTTTACGGTGATTCTGGACTTGGCAAGACTTTTCTTTCACACTGCGTGGCAAAAGAACTTTTAGACAAAGGCAAAGTAGTGCTATATAGGACAGCTCCAGACCTTGTAGAAGGATTAAGGCTTAATAAGTTGAACTCTGACAACGATTCGTACTACGAGTATACGGATTTGCTTAGAGAATGTGACTTGCTTATAATAGACGACCTGGGGACTGAACCCATTACACCATTCAGCCTCCAGGAAATCTTCAGCATTGTTAATGCAAGACTTTTGGCCAACAAGAAATTCATAATATCCACAAACTTGCCATTGTCAGAAGTCATGAATATATACCCAGAAAGACTGTGCTCAAGAATACTTGGCAATTTTAAACTTCTAAACTTCTACGGAGAAGACATAAGAATTAAGAGAAAAACTATAAATTAATCAAGCCATTCTTCGAAAAATCCTCCTGTATCCTTTCCAGTCACACTGTCCACTACGTCTATAAGGTTCTGCGTAGTGGCATTTTTATATTTATACTGCGAATAGTACTTATCTAAAACTTCTTTAAACTTTGCATCGCCTATAAGACTTCTAAGCTCATTAAATACCATTGCACCTTTGTTGTACACAATATTTGTGTAATCATTCCAATCTTTAAATTGCCCTAGTGTCTTTACCATTGCATCATCTTTGTTGGTTTTGGAAAATTTATAAAACTCCCCTGAAATTATCGACTTAAACACAGCATCTGCCGTGGCTTTTCCGTAATACCTCTCAATGTACATTATCGTCGTATACTCTGTAAGTCCTTCATCAAGCCATGCTTCCTTTACCTCATTATTTCCAACGACGCCATACCACCACTGGTGTGCCGTCTCATGCGCTATAACGTATTCTAAATTAAACAAATTATCTTTTGAATAGAGATCCTTCGATATAAACACTAAATTTGGATACTCCATTCCACCCATGTAAAAGTCCGACTCCGCTACGCTGTACTCTTTATACGGGTACTTGCCTATGTAGCTATTATAAAATCTTATGGCATCCTGTGCGTATTTTAAGGCTTTTAATCCTTCATCTTCATCGAAGTAATATGACTTAACCTTTATGCCGTCAACGTCTCCTTCTGCTACTTTAAATTTAGAGCTCATGACAACAGCAAAATCTCTCACGTTTGGAGCATCTATCATCAATATGTCGCTATCACCTTGCCTCGTCCTAGACTTAACGATACCTGTTGTTGCGAC
>JASBVU010000223.1 GCA_029960905.1 Thermoanaerobacterium sp. | reverse complement strand
AGCGTATAAACAATTATAGGTAAACAAAGCAAATACAATGTACTACTCCTTTTAATTTTGGTATATATTTTTTTGCGACTCATTTTTTCCACTTATATTCCTCCCATAATCTTTTAAATCATTCGATAAATTTCTGTTACACTAACAATGTTAAGCTATTAAAATAATAATAGATTTAAAATCTCATGTAAACCCTAAATATAGAACATAAGTTTAAACCACAAGTTTAAAATTGAAAATTAGTTTAAAATATGGAGTTTAAAAACAAACATTGTGTGCAAATTTAAAACACTCTCTATCCAATAAGCTTTTATTATAGTATAATTAAACTAAGAACAATCGTAAACAAGATTATTAATACCATTTTATGTAAATATATTGTTTCACTTCACTGACTACTAGGGGGAATAGGCAGATGTCAAAAAACATATTCACAAAAAAAATTAATAGTTTCTTTTTTAAGCTGCTTTTTATGCTGACTCTATTTATCACAGTTGTTATACTACTGTTATCTCTCCTATTGTATTACAAGTCTGAAGCCTTAATTAAGACAATGCTTACCACCTCGAGTCAACAGAGATTATCCCAAGCCAGCATTGGTGCCGAAAATTTAAGCGATAACATCAGCCGATTTACTATTGCTATCTACTATGGTAATTCGGTCTACTCAACAAACAACTTGCTAGAAAATCCTTTAATTGACGATTTTGAAAAATATAATATAATTAATACCATTAACACATCACTTTCAACTACCCCCTTCGTTTACTCTATCCATATGCTAAATATGAGAAATAAGAGCTACTATACTGCTGGGCCTTTCCCTGTAGCTTACAGCGAATATTTTTATGATACAGAAATTTTAGAGATGATCCAAAAAGATTATCAAAATATCAAATTAATTCCAATACCTCGTACCATGCCAGTTAACGGTCTTCCAAACGCCAAACGAATCAACGTACTCTCTTATATATATTTTGAAAAAGATTCATTTAAAAATTCTGTAGACAATGTAATTGTTGTCAATATAAAAGCAGATAGTCTTTTTGATATCGTAAACGCCTATAATCAAAGTACCTCTGAGCAATCCGGTTTTATCATAGTAATTGATAAAACCGGACATGTTCTTGCTCATCCAGAACGTAATTTGTTTAATAGGGATATCAGTAATATGAATTTTATTAATACAATACTTACTAACGGTGATAAACTTGGTTCTTTTGTAGCAAATATAGATGGGAAGAGGAATTTTGTAACTTACAAATTGTCTGATAAGTTAGGATGGTATTTTATAAGTCTATCTCCTTTGGATAAAATAACAGATGCTATAACGAATTTTAGGACATTTACCCTTATAGTTTGTATTCTCACTCTGTTGTTTGGACTATTTCTTTCCTATCTTATATCAAGAAAACTATATTCGCCCGTAGCAAATCTTCAAAATACCATAGTAAAATTATCTGACAACAATGTGAAGTACTATGAAAAGTCAAATGAATTTGAGGTAATATCCTCTATCTATGCAGAAACTCTAAAACAACTAGCAAACTTTAGAAATTTCAAGCAAAACAATCTTCAAATCTTAAAGCAAAAATTTCTAATGGATTTACTTAATGGGAAACTACCGCACCAAAATACCCTTGAGTACAAAGCCCGAGAATATGGACTCAAAATCTCTATAGATGATAAATTAGTCGTCATTGTTTTTAAAATTGATGATTATGATAATTTTTGTAATAGATTTAACCAAAATGATCGCAGCCTCATGTTGTACGCAATTGAAAATATATTAGATGAACTATTATCAAAACATTTTAAGTGTGATACCGTCAGTGCAGGTAATGACCATATCGCAGCGTTGATCAATATATCATATATAGAGAATGATATAATTGAATGTCAAAATCTGATTTACTCAACTATCGAGAACATACAGGAAAATGTAGTAAAATATCTCGGCTTTTCTATAACAGCTAGCATCAGTCCAGTATCGTCATGTGTTTCGGATCTTTGTGAAGCATATTCACAAGCATTGGAAAACAGCGATTACAGAATTATCAAAGGACATAAAAGTATCATATCACCTACCACCATAAATAATACAAATAGAAAACTCTACAATCTGCCAGCTAAAAAAATAAAAAAATTAACCGATGCCTTGAAATTGCAAAAATATGAAGCAGCAGTAACAGCTTATAATGAGATTATAGAGCAAATATGTGACTGCCATCCACGTGTCATAAGACTTGCTGTACCTTTTTTATTCTCCAGAGTATGTGAATGTTTAACTTTAATTAATGAAAATATATTCGATGAACTCTCAATTGACTTTGTTGAATTAAATAAAAAATTAAGCAGTTTTGAAACAATACAGTGGGTAAATCAGGAATTTTATAAACTTTTTAAAGCAGTTTGTGCTAATAAAAAAGATAATACTACTGAGAATATCGTAAGAAAAGTATTGGATCTCATAAAAAGTAACTATACAGATCCTCAATTGAATTCTGATACTATTTCAAGCCAGCTTAATTTATCTGCTGCATACGTGCGTAGAGTTTTCCGAAAAGCTACAGGTATGTCTATTTCAGAATATATCAATGAAATCAGAATGGAAAAAGCCAAAGAATTGCTTGAAACAAGTGATCTTAATATTTCTGATATTCTTGAAAGAATTGGGTGGTATAATACCAAATACTTTTTCAGTGTATTTAAAAAAACTTATGGAATTACACCTATGGAGTACAGACTTCGTGTTGCTAAGCAAAGATAATCAAGATGTTTTTTATAATTACACAATAAAAGAGGTGACTACTATGTTCACAATGTGCAGGGAAGAATACCAGAGATTCATGATCGAGCTAGAGAAATGGAATAAGCTATATGACCCGGAGGTAAAAATGATCCGCAAACCTTTTCACTCTCCTGGTTATCACACCACTTTAAAAGGAGGTTTCACTCATCCTACTCGAGATAGTCTTATATACGCAGTAGCATTACTAGACAGCGGCCTTGAAGAATACCGTCAACGAGCAGAAGAAATTTTGGAGAAAACTCTCTCCCTTCAGGATGTCGATCCTTCCAGTAAGACATATGGAATTTGGCCCTGGTTTTACGAAGAACCATTAGAACAGATGTCTCCTCCTGATTGGAACTGGGCCGATTTCTGCGGAAAAGAGTTACTTCAAGTCGTTATAGACCACTCTGAAAGGATCTCACCTCAGCTGCTCAAAAAAGTTAAAGAAGGAATTTTTCATGCTGCTCATTCCATCATCAGGCGCAACATAGGGCCCGATTATACCAATATCGCCATCATGGGAACTTACGTGACCCTAGTAGCCAGTCAAATTCTCAAAGATAATCAAATTTGGGAATATGGGAAACAGCGGCTCAAAAAAATTTATGAGTATACCCTCCATCACGGTGCCTTTACAGAATACAATAGTCCCACCTATACTATTGTAGCGTTAGAGGATATCTCCCGGATGCTTCAACATGTTAAGAATGAGGAATGTCTAAAAATGATAGAGTATTTAAACCAGATAGGTTGGAAATGCCTGGCGGAACATTTTCATCCTACTACAAGGCAGTGGGCAGGGCCTCATTCGAGGTGCTATTCTTCGCTTCAGGGAAATCTATTCTGGTCCAGAATTCAATTGGCAACAGAAGGTAAGGTTCGTTTCCTTCCCGATGATAAATTGGAAACGCAAATTCACTGTCCTCGAGTTGCACTTCGATGCCCACCTGAATTTATCCCCTACTTTACCAATATACAACAGGAACGCTATATTCGAGAAACATTTTTAAAAGGGGAAGAAGGCCAGCCTTCACAAATAGCAGTAACCTTCATGACCCCTCAATATGCCATAGGTTCCTTTTACCGTTCCGAAATGTGGAATCAGAGGCGAGCTCTCGTTGGATATTTTGGAAACTATGAGCAACCAATCTGTATGCATCTACGATTCCTTCACGACGGATACGACTATTCATCTGCCATCCTCCACTGTGTTCAATCTAAAGGTAACATTCTAGCCATACTCAATTTTGCTACTGATGGTGGAGATACCCATATAAGCCTGGACAAGATAAAGGATGCAACCATTGAAGCCTCTGACCTTCGGTTAAGACT
>JASBVU010000222.1 GCA_029960905.1 Thermoanaerobacterium sp. | reverse complement strand
ATATTGTAGGTGCTGCCACTCTTTTCAATAGCCAATTCATTGCCTACGTCTTTAATGTCTACAGAAGATATTTTGCTTTTGCTTATGCTAATTATATTTGTGGACGGTGCAGGTTTTTTCGTCGCTTTTGCGTAATAATAGTATCCTGCAAGTACGCCAAGAATGACCAGCATTATTATAGTGTTTCTAAAAGTCTTCATAAAGCTCTCCTCCTGAAGAAGACGTAGCCGCCTATGATCCAAATAACTAAAGGTATAACTATAACTGTGACTATGAACATGTAATCAGCTTGCTTTCCTGTCATGAATAATGTTGCGTAGTCAAGGGACTTAGGACTTATGGAGATCTGTACAGTTTTGTTTGTAAGCCAGTTTGCACTATTCATAAGGAGATCTCTATTTCCTTCCAAACCTATAACTCTATCTGTCGCCATAAGGTCGTTTCCAAGCACTACTATCTTCATGCCTGTTTTGCTGTCAGAGATGGTAACGCCTAATGTTAAAGACCCTTTTATGTCGTTTTTGTCGTAAGATGCTTGCTTGCTGTTGAAATTTGTTTCTCCCCATGCTTTGTCGCTAGTAGTCAAGAAAGATTGAATTGAGATATTGCTGCTATTTGATTCTTTGTAAGTTATACTCCTGGAGCTTGGAGCAACTGTGGCTAGATTAGCTGATTCAAGTTTGTCAGTAATGTCATGATATCCATACTCTGGCACAGGCGATAGAGCATCCATGAAATAATTTCTTGAAGGATCAACAACTATGTCATTATCAATTTTCACATTCCAATTTGATAACAGATCATTAATCGACTTTTCAGTAAGAGGGCCATTTTCAGCACCCATCATGATGAAGGCTTTTCCACCTTTTTTCAGATAATCCATTATAGCATTCATTTCTTGTTGAGTGTAATCTGACTTTGGATTGGCGATGATTATAAGCCCGGCATCTTTTGGTATGCCACCAGATTGGCCAATATTTAGATCATTTACACTGTAGCCTTCACCTTGTAATGCAGACTTAAAAGTCGTAAGTGAATCTGTGCTATTAACCTCATTGTGGCCTTGAATGATGTAGGCATTTGTCTTGTTAACTTCGGTGACATTGATTATTGCTTGAGTAAATTGTTGTTCACCGCTGAATATATTCTGGCCAGTTTCTTGAGATTGTGTAAAAATATCGTAGGAATTTACAATTTGCCTCTTGCTGTCATCTTTGCTGTTTAAAAATAATGTAGTATCATAATCCGTAATTCCGTATTTTTGCGCAAGTGATGGATTTTTGTCAGGATCGATGAATTGGACTTTTATCCTCTTTGACAATGCCGTATACTCATCTAAAAGATTTTGGACTTGTGACTTTGCACTGTCATTTTGGAAAAATGCGTAGACTGTTACATCTGTCTTTAGATTTTTTAATACTTGCTTAGTCTTATCTGAAAGTGTATACTGTTTTGATTTAGTAAGATCCCATTTTATAGGCTTTTGAGCTAATACTAAATTACCAAAGATTAATATGCCTAATAAAATGACGATGGATAATACCATGTTGCTTCCGTATTTTAATCTGACTTTGTTCAATAGAATTACCTCCTAACTCCAGCGTCTTTTGTCGACTACCATGATAGTGACAAATACAAAGAAGATTATCACACTCAAGTAGAAAACAACATCATTTAAGCTTAAAACACCGTTTTGAAAGTTATTGAACCTTTGCAAAAGTGAAATATTGTCTACAATATTTTTTGCTGTTCCTTGAAAAACGTCTCCTAGCCAACTGATGATCCAAAAAAGCAACAATATTGAAAAACCTATGACACCTGCGATTAACTGGTTTTCGGTTAAAGACGAAGCGAAAATACCTATTGCGATAAATGCTGCACCCATCAAAAATGTCCCAATATATCCTGTCAAAATTGGGCCAAAATCAGGTTTACTGTATATTTTAAGGTATAAAGGATATATTAAAGAAATCACCAATGATAATGTATAAACAGTCAATGCTGCAAAGTATTTTCCTAAAACCATGTCAGTTATCCTAAGAGGTGATGTCATAAGCAGTTGGTCTGTACCATTTTTCATTTCTTCAGATATTAATCTCATGGTTAAAATAGGGCTTACGAACATGAATACAAACACCATGTTTCCGAAAACTGGTGACATCAAGGCGTACTGCGTAGAGAGGACAAATGTAGCAAAGAAATATCCAGATATGAGCAGCAAGAAACCTACTAGCACATACGCAAGAGGCGAAAGAAAATAGGATTTAAGCTCCCTTTTGTATATTGTCAGCATTTTCATTATCATTTACCTCCTCATCTGTTGTAAGCTGCAGGAAGACTTCTTCTAAGCTGTAATTTACTGGCCTAAATTCAATGATGGCTAAATTTTGCTTTGCAAAGGAAAAGAAAATCTCTTTTCTCAAGTCATGGTCTACATCTGTTTCAACATCTACATCAATGCAATTTTCTTTCGAATCTGTTTTTGATTTAAAGTTTTTGATTCCATTTATTCCTTTTAGAGTGGTTGATATCTTTTCTACAGAACCTATTACTTTTAGGAAATATCTTTTTGATTTTCCTATTGTGTCTGTCAAGTTTTCAGTCGAATCTACTGCCACAATCTTGCCTTTGTTTATGATTATAACCCTGTCGCATATCATGCTTACTTCTGGCAAAATATGCGTACTTAGAATTATTGTATGTTTTTTTCCTAATTCCTTTATGATATCTCTTATTTCTTTGATTTGTTTTGGATCTAAACCTACTGTCGGTTCATCAAGCACCAATACATCTGGATCGCCTATTATTGCTTGTGCAAGACCTACTCTCTGCTTATAACCTTTTGAAAGGTTTTTGATGATCCTTTTTCTTACGTCTTTCAACCCAACCTCGTTTATGACTTTATCTACAGTGGATTTTTTCTTGTCATTTGGGACTTCTTTCAATTCGCAGACAAAAGCCAGATATGCTTCTACAGTCATATCTAAATACAATGGTGGAACTTCTGGAAGATAGCCAATATGTTTTTTGGCCTTTATAGAATCTTCTATAATATCGTATCCGGCAATTTTTATTGTGCCTGATGTTGGTGGCATAAAACCAGTTATCATTTTCATTGTTGAGCTTTTTCCGGCTCCATTAGGGCCTAAAAACCCTACTATTTCTCCGCTGTCAACAGAAAAGCTTATATTGTCTACAGCTTTGCGGTTTCCGTAAACTTTGGTAACGTTGTTTACTTCAATCATCATACGCGGCTAAACCTCCTTTTTGTATATACTACTTAATTATAACCAACTTTTATTAACAAATTGTTAATAAAATGTAAAGAGAATTTTAAAATAAAAAACATAGGGCTTTAAAAAGCTCTATGTTAAGCCGCCAAAAGAACTGATAACTTTTACTACATCGTTTATCTTATCATCACTTACTTCTACATTAAGCTGTATATTAGCATCGGCAGTTTCATCGTAATAGCCCATTCCACTTATCATTGGATCTGACATCAATAAAGGGCTTTTTCTTATGTCGAAAGTGTATCCTGATTTTAAAACAAGCGACGCCAGTGTAGGTCCTGTTTCTGTACCAGCTATGTTTTGTTTGTCGTTATAAGTATCTGCATATTTATCAATAATGTCGATGTAAGCCTTATACCCTATGCTTTTCAAATAGGTGGCAGCTTTATTAGCATTTTCTAAACTGTAGAAATAACCATTTATTTTCATAAAATCACCCAAATATATTTTGGGCTTAATTAAAGTAAATATGTATTTATGAAAAAAATTACCCGGTTTTGCCGGGTATATTAAAATCTCGATTTAAAATTTAGCAATGTTTATGCTTTGAAATTGGATCTTCTATCAAAGTTACAAAGACGAATTTATGATAGTGATCGTCATCGACAGTAGTTTTGCCTTCTACAAAATGAACATGTTTATTGTCACCGACTTCAATAGCCGGCCCTGTTATTACGCCAATTTCGTGGTGATGATCTTCATAAAAGTCCGTACTTACTAAGATTGCATGAACATGACTATCACCATCTTTTATGACTTGGCTTGTGACGCCGGCAAATCTGTGGTTGTGCTCTTCTTCTTCATGTTCACCTGCTAACATAGTACTTCCTAAAAA
>JASBVU010000221.1 GCA_029960905.1 Thermoanaerobacterium sp. | reverse complement strand
GAAGTGCACAAGGATATCTATAGAAGAAGCAGTAGAGTTTTTTGATAAAGAACTCAATGTTAAATTTCCTATAAATTTTGAAAGAGAAGATAAATGTAATTACTCAAAGAGAAACAGGGAATGCTATTATATGTGCAAGTATAGAGATGTGAAAAGGGCAGAAAGGAGCGAACAATATGGATCTTGACATTACTAAAAAAGTCCATTACTCGTTTGCTGAAGCTGTGGAAAAGGTTAAAGAAGCTTTGAAAGAAGTAGGCTTTGGTGTATTGGTTGAAATAGATATGAAAGATACTATAAAAAAGAAAATAGGCAAAGATATGATGAACTACGTCATACTTGGCGCCTGCAATCCTACGTATGCCTATGAAGTATTGAACATTGATCCTGAAGTAGGACTTTTGTTGCCATGCAATGTGATTGTGTACGAAAAGAGTGATGGCAGTGTGATTGTATCGGCAATTGATCCTTTAAAAGCATTAGTTTTAATGATGAAAAATTATCTAAAATAGCAGCCGAAGTTGCCGATAAATTGAAAAAAGCCATAGATGTGTTGTAGAATAGTATTAGAGGTGATATACTTGGCAATTGATATTGAATCAGATTTAAAACGAGCTTTAGATTTATTGGGCGAAGGACATGTGTTTGCATTAGACGTAGGCACTGGTAGAGCTCGTATGGCTTATGCACTGGCCAGATACGGCTATGATGTGGTGTCGTTAGAGTACAATATTGATACGCTGAAAAAAGCTAAAGAGATCATCAGCAACGAAGATGCGGAAAGCAAAATCTTGTTTGTACATGGAGATGCACATAAAATGCCGTTTATTGACGAATCTTTTGAGGTTGTCACATCTTACAATGCAATGCATCACATGAAAGACTATAAAGTTGTAATTGATGAGATGGTAAGGGTCTTAAAAAAGGATGGCAAGATATTAATAACAGAGCTTAATGATTCTGGAAAGAAAAGAGTTGCTGAAGCACACAGGCAAAGAGGAAGTCATCATGAAGCGAAGATAGATATTTACGATGTTGTAAATTACCTTAAAGATGAGCATAATATTGTTGGCGAGATATCTAAAGGTGAATTTATCGACATATTTTACGGAGTAAAATAAAATAGGATAAATTTGATTGTTGACAAATCTACAAAATATGATAAAATATGATTTGTCTTAGGCCCCGTGGTCAAGTGGTTAAGACATCGCCCTTTCACGGCGGTAACATGGGTTCGAATCCCGTCGGGGTCACCAAATTTGGATATTACGAGAGAAGCTACAAAATTGTAGCTTTTTTTATTTTATTTATATAAAATGTCGCCAAAAAAATTTAAGTAACCACCATATATTTACAAATTTTACCTTATATTGGATGTTATAATCATATCAAAAAAATGGTGGTGGTAAATATGCAAAGTACTGATATTCTTCCGTACTCAAGGATAGGAAGGAAAGAAAGCAATGAGAAATTGCAAAAGGACAATTTGAAATTTATAGTCAATATCTTAGTTTTTGCATTAATAGGATTTGTCATTGGCCGTGCACAAATAATGGACAACCTCATCCCGTTTGGCACAGCGTATTTTGCATCGCTTATTATGCAAAAGAGGAAATACTTTTTGTCGGGAATTGGAGTCTACCTTGGAGTGCTGTCTTTACCCGGTGTGAACAGTACCAAATATTTAATCGTTTTGGCTTTAATATTGCTTTTTGAATACCTATTAAAAGTTAAAAGCAAGAACATCTTTAAAGTGGCAATGATAACATTTTTATCATTGCTTACAGTAGACATTATTTACAGTAAAACATATGGATTTTTGCTATTTGATGTGATGACGTCTATTTACGAATCTGTGATAGCCATGTTGATGGTATTCATATTTAATCAAGCAATTTTACTCTTAGGTAGCTCAAACAGAAAAGTCATCTCAAATGAAGAGATTATATCATTATGCATACTGCTAAGCATTTTCATTTTGGGACTTAACAACATAAAAGTGTGGAGGTTTAACTTAAATAGTTCATTTGGTATACTTACTATACTCATAAGTTCATACATAGGTGGTGTTGGCACAGGTGCCAGCGTAGGAACTACCATTGGACTTATAGGAAGTCTTGCTCTTACAAATACTCCTACGTCCGTAGGCTTATACGGATTTTCAGGGCTTTTGTCTGGAAGCATGAAAAAACTTGGCAGGTTAGGAATCGCCTTGGGATTTTTTACTGCCGCTGCTATTATGACATTTTACGTCAATGCATTTTCAAATATGATTGTCAACCCTTATGATTTTGCTTTAGCCTCTTTACTGTTTTTATCTGTTCCTAAAAAAAGCTTGGACAAGCTTGTGTCAATTGCAAAAGGTGATAAAAGCTCATTACAGCGGAGCTACAGTGTAAAGCTTAAAGAAGTGGTGACTGACAAATTAAAAGAGTATGCTGAAGTTTTTGATGAGTTGGGGAAAAGCTTTAAAAAGGCAAATGAGAAGATCTTAGATCACAAAGACATATCATATCTTTTTGAAGAAATAGCGAATAAGACCTGTACTGATTGTGCCATGTACAAAATGTGCTGGGATAAAGATTTTTATTTTACGTATAAAAGCATGTTTGATTTGGTAGAGAGTCTGGAGGGTACAGGAAATGTTGAAAGCAATAAGCTTTACAAAAAGTGCATAAGGTTTCCAGAGCTTCTTAATTGCACAAAGCATAATCTCATGCTTTATAAAATAAACATGCAGTGGAGGGAAAGGCTTAAAGATGCCAAGAATATTGTCTCAAATCAATTAAAAGGCATTTCATCAGTTATATCAAACATGGCTGACGATATAAGCATGGACATTACTTTCAAAGACGATCTTGAGCAGTATTTGCTTGTAGAGTTAGATAAGAAAGGCATATCTGTGGACGACGCGATAGTTTACGATGCAGGAGACGGAAATGTTGTGATAAAGATATATAAGAAAGCATGTTATGCAGCTAAAGAATGCGAGAAAAAAATCATACCGGCTGTATCTGAGATTATGGGGGAGAAGTACGAACGGAAAAATACTTTGTGCTCCATAAATAATAAAGGGCGGTGTAGTCTCACTCTTACAAGGGCTGAAAGCTATCAAGTATCAACAGGCATTAGCAAGATCAGCAAAAGTACCAATAAAATATCTGGTGACACGTATTCCTTCATGGAATTAGAAGGCGGAAAATACATGGCGGCTTTAAGCGATGGCATGGGATTTGGCTACAGAGCTGCTTCTGAAAGCAGTACGACAATATCTTTGCTGGAGAGGTTTATTGAGGCGGGATTTGACAAAGATCTGGTTGTGCAAACTATAAATTCCATTCTCGCATTAAGGTCAGCAGAAGAGATGTTTTCAACAGTTGACATATCGTTTATAGATTTATTTACGGGAGATGCGGAGTTTATAAAGATCGGCGCATCGGCTACATTTGTAAAGAGTGGAAAAGATGTAGATGTGATTGAATCCAGTTCCCTTCCCATTGGTATTTTGGAAGATGTTGATGCAGATATACACGACAGAAAATTAAAAGATGGCGATTTTGTAATTTTGACGACAGACGGGGTATTAGAGTGCTTCGACGGCAACAAAGAAGAAAGCATGGCAAGATTTTTAAGAAGCCTTGATATAAAAGATCCTCAGGACATGGCTGAAGCTATAATGAAGAAGTGTCTTGAGCTTTGTGAAAACACTCCTAAAGATGACATGACAGTGCTTGTAGTAAAGATTTGGAAAAGGCGATTGTGAGTTGAATAATCCTTCCATAAGATGGTAAAAATAATAAAAAATCTTATGGAGGGATTTGATTTGGAGATTTTGATAAAACAGATAATTGTTGTTACAGATGGCAAATCAAATATTGGCGGAAACCCTGCAGATGCTGCCTTTTTAGCATTTAGAAAGGGAATTCGCGTAAGTTCTATAGGTATCGTTGACGATGGAAATCTGTCCATAAAAGAGATAAAAGATATTGCAAGTTATGGTGGTGGCGTATCTGATATAATTTACTCAGATGATTTTATACGGTCTTTATCGGCAGTGACGCAAAAATCAGCCGAAAAAACTTTATACGATACCCTTGACGCTGAATTGATGAAACTTATAGGGAAAAACATAGAAGGTCTTCATCCTGTGTTGAGATCTCAAATCGTAGAA
>JASBVU010000220.1 GCA_029960905.1 Thermoanaerobacterium sp. | reverse complement strand
TCTAAAAACAGATACCGCACCTTGGATAATAACACCAGTTAAAGTATCAAGTAAACCCATTTTTGATATAGTCAGGTAGTTAACAATTAGCCCTGCAGCAGCCGGCAAAATCATGGTACTAATTAATGCAGAGAATATTAAATTTTTGCCATAAAAATCCATACAAGCCAAAGGATATGCCGCAAGTGAAGCTAGTACAACATCAAGCACTATTCCTGAAACTGTTATTATTACTGTGTTCAAAATATATTTAGGTATTGATATAAAATTAATCACACCTATATAATTAGCCAATGTAAATGGATGTGGAATTAAATCCATTGTATAAATATTTTGACCCGTTTTAAATGATGAAGATACAAGCCAAATAAACGGTCCTGCCAAAAATATTGCTATTATTATCAATATTAAATAGGTTATTACTAATGAAAATATCTTTTTTATAGCTTTTACTCTTTTATAATCCACCGATTTTTTATTTAATGTTTCCATATTAATAATAGCTCATTCCTCCTTTTCTACCGCCATATATGAATACCAATATACTCAATGCCGTTGTCAAAATAGCGACTAACAAGCCTATCGCCGACGCATAACCGAAGTTAAAATCCGTAAATGCTTTCTGAAATTGATAAACACTCGTTACCATAGTTGCGTCTCCCGGCCCCCCATTTGTTAACACATATACAACATCAAATACTCTGACTGCAGATAAAATGCTCATAAATGTACATAACCATATATAT
Organism: Thermoanaerobacterium sp.; assembly: GCA_029960905.1. GTDB lineage: Bacteria > Bacillota > Thermoanaerobacteria > Thermoanaerobacterales > Thermoanaerobacteraceae > Thermoanaerobacterium. Next base: position 3,436 of record JASBVU010000220.1, on the reverse strand, counting down.
GGCTTTAATAGCGGAATAGTAATTTTGTATAACGCTTGAGTTCTTGTAGCTCCATCAACATAAGCTGATTCTTCTAATTCTTTAGGAATCGATTGAAGCCCTGCAAGGTATATCATCATATAATATCCAAGTCCTTGCCACAATGTAATAAACATTAATGATAATAGGGCAAATCTAGGATCATTTAAAAAAGATATGGGCTTACTAAAAATACCATGCTTAATCATAAATGTATTAAGTAATCCTTGTGGATCAAAGATCCAACCCCATGTAATTGAAACCGCAACCATAGAAGTAACAACAGGTATATAGTATAAAACTCTAAAAAATGATATTCCTTTTATTTTTCTATTTACAAATATAGCTAATAAAATTGACAATAGCTGAAGTGGTGGAACGACTCCAACAAATAATATTGAATTTTCTACTGAAACCCAAAACTCATGGTCATGTATAGCTCTTGAGAAATTAGCCAGCCCAACAAATTTTGATTGTCCCACAACAGAATAATCATAAAAGGCTAATGGTATACTTGCTACAATTGGATAAAAAACGAAAATTACAAGAAAAATCATAGCTGGTAGAATAAATAAATAAGCTATCAATGATTTCTTTAACTTATTCTCCATTTTTAAAACCCCTTATGGAGCAAGGCTTAAAAAGCCTTGCTCAAAATTGTTATTAAATTATTGTTGCCCTGATAACATTTGATTTACATTCTTTTCAGCATCATCAAGTGCTTGTTTAGGCGTCTTTTGTCCATGAAATGCTTCATCAGTTTCTTTTATTATTTCTGATGTTATGTCACCGCTATTAGGCACACCTAATGTTTTATCAGTTGATTTACTTAGAAAATCTGCCGCAATAGATATCGCTTTGCCTTCTAGAGTTGATGTATCAGATTTGAAATAAGAATCTTGTGATGCTTTTATTGTCGACGGGAAAACTTTTGCTTCCTTTGCAAATTCAAGCTGATTTTCATCATTAGTTACGAAGTTTGCAAAATCAATCGCCTCTTTATGATGTTGACTTTTTTGCATTACTACTAAATCCATTATTGGATTGTCTATAACTCCACTTTTACCTACCAATGGTTGCGTAATATCTGTATTTTTGTAAATATCCGGTGCCTCATCTTTTATACGCGACAAAGATTGTGCTCCAGAGTTTATAAGCCCAAGTTTCCCAGTTGAATAAAGTTGTAGCATTTTTGTCCAGTTACCTTCTGCATCTAACGGGAAAATATCATTCTGATAATATTCTTTAAATTTCTCCAACAATGCTAATGTATCAGGTGTATTAAAAGCAGCTTTTGTCTTGTTTTCGTTAAGTATATTTATATCATAACCCCAGTATGCCTCATTGTGGAAATAGTCTGGAACATATAAATAAGCTCCAGTCTTATCTTTAAATTCTTTCGCCATTTGGAATACATCATCATATGTCTTTGGTGGATTCATTCCTGCTTTTTCAAACAGCGTTTTATTATAAATCATAACTGAAGGTGCACCATACCATGGAAAAGCGTATATCCCATCCTTTATTTTTGTTGATTCCCATAATGTTTTTATATATATACTTTTTTGTTCATCTGTTGCTTCTTTATTTAAATCAACTAAAGCTCCTTTTGCTGCTAACTGCAATGCCATATCTGTATTTAAGTTGACAACATCTGGTACATCATTACCTGCAGTTGATGCCACTAACTTATTTTGTATTGCGTCATATGGTAAATCCGTCCATTTAATCTCAACATTTGGATGAAGCTTCTTATATTTTGCAAATAAATCATTAAAGTAGTTATCAAACTTTGGCCTTAAAGATATAGTCCAAAATTGTAATGTTATTTTTTCAGCAGTATTACTGGAAGTCTTAGCATTATTTGAATTGGACTTTGATGAACTGTTTCCGCATGCAGTAAATGCTGTTACAATCATCACTAGCACCAGCAACATACTTACTGTTTTCAACATCTTACTTCTAATCATTTAAACAACCCCCTCATTTAAAATTAATTTTGCAGCGCCATATGCTGTCGAAAAGTTATTAAGTCCTGCAATAGAAATATTTAAATCACATTTTATTTGTGATTTTAAATATTCCCACCACAGATCTTTTGAATTTGTTACACCACCTCCGAGAATGATTATTTCAGGATCAATAAAATTTCTTATGTTAAAAATTAATAATGAGAGCGATTTTACAAATTCATCCACAACTAACTTTGATATTTTATCGTTTTTCCTATACAAATCGAAAACATCTTTCGCACTATTCACCAAATTAGAACCCACTATTTCATAGTATCTTTTATATATTGCAGTACCCGATATATATTGTTCAACGCAACCATTTTGCCCACAGTTGCATCTTTTGCCATCAGGATACAAAATAGTATGTCCAATTTCCGCTGCGCTGAAATGACTTCCTCTTATCAATCTACCATCTAGTATTATTGCACCCCCAACACCTGTCCCTAAAGTTATCATTAAAATATCTCTATAATTTTTAGCAGAACCTACCCAATTTTCACCAATAATTGCCGCATTAACATCATTTTCAACTATTGTTTTTGTCTTATATTTTTGAGAAATAATTTCTTTTAAATTTATGCCAGTCCAACCTGGTAAATTATCCGTAGCATAAATAACTTCACCTGTATTAAAATTAATTCTACCGGCCGAACCAATGCCAATTCCTTCTATATCAGTATCAAATAAATCATCTAATACACCGAATAATTTTTTCAATATGTGATCTCTGCCTAAATTAGCATCTGTTGAAGTCTCTTTAAATTTAATTAAATCTCCATTAGAACCAATAACACCACCTAAAATTTTTGTACCACCAATATCTATACCAATAACTTTTTTCATTTCATAAACACCTTAAATCAATACAATTTATCTAAAACTGCTTTAGCAGTTTTGTTTAGATTTTGAACTGCTTTATCCTTCATTTTCACTGCTATGCACGTATATAAAATATCAAGTATATGAAGCTGAGCTATTTTAGAAGTTAAAGCACCACTTCTTAATGGTGTTTCTTTTGCAGATGTTAGCAATACTATATCCGCTACTGCAGTAATAGGCGATCTTGCATAATTTGTAATACAAATAACTTTTGCTCCAGCTTCTTTAGCTAACTTACATGTTTCTACAGTATCTTTTGTGCTACCCGAGAAAGATATTCCAATTGCCACATCACCTTCTTTAAGGCTAACTGCTGATATGGCCTGTATATGTGGATCTAAATTAGCATCAACGTTTAGACCAAGCCTCATAAATTTGTATTTTGCATCAAGTACAGTATATCCAGATGCACCAACACCATAGATTTCTATCTTATTTGCCTTTACGATTTCATCAACAGCCTTCTCAAGTTCACTAATTGACAATATTTTTGTCGTATTTGAAATAGCTAATGTATTTTCGGT
>JASBVU010000219.1 GCA_029960905.1 Thermoanaerobacterium sp. | reverse complement strand
AAGATTCATAAAGTAAAAGCTTAAAAGGCATTAAAAACCTTTTAAGCTTTTTTTCATAGATTCCAAAGTGTCAAACCTGTGTAGTCGTCATCAACTCTTTCTAAGTTATTTTCGCCGTAATCCACAATGACAAATTCAGCAGCAAATATTTTCGTGCCTTCCATGAGATGACCGCCAAAGGCATTTCCATTCTCGTCAGCAAGAATTATATGTACGTGTGGAAAAGGCTTGCCACTTTTCAAGGATATATTTCCTATGGCGCTTAGTATTTCCATGTGTTCGTTTTTTTCGATAAATTTGTATTCCCTTGTAGATTGGTTAAAGTAGCCAAACCGAGCCTTTTTTACAGCACCTATAATTCTTATCTCACCAGATCTTATATTCTCATTTGTTATGAAATTGGTTATCTCTTGTAAAAGGTCGTTATCGTACTTAAAGCGGCCCATAAACCTTCTCTTAACATCTATATTAATATGACCCATACAAAAAACCTCCTCAACTTGAATTATGTAGAGATAATTATTTATTAATACAATAACATAAGCGAACATTTTATGTGAGCGTTGTTATTGTATCAATTTAGAAAATCACATACATAATTATACCACAGCATATATTGAAAAAATATGTCAATATGCTTTTTTGTGAATATAATGGTACAAAAAAATTAAATGGAAGGTTGTGTTACAATGCCGTATTGTCCATCGGGAAGGTATTACACTGTAGAGCCTGGTGACACATTGTGGCTCATATCTCAGAAGATCAACAGGCCTGTAGACGACATTCTAAGGTTGAACCATGGAATAGATCCCAACAGATTGATGGTAGGACAAGTAATATGCTTGCCGTCCATAATACCTTATGGCAAAACGACAGAATGCCCAACAGGCATATACTGGGAAGTAGCACCTGGTGATACGCTTTATAAAATCGCAAAAACTGTAGGCACTACTGTCGATAAAATTCTTGCATTAAACCCGTATGTAGATCCAAACAACCTTGTGATAGGACAGGTAATATGCTTGCCTTCGCCAGGATAAAATTGCTATGATCAAAGTAGTATATATATGGCAAAAATTCATTTAAGTTGTAAGATTAAATTTTAACCATTATATAAATTTCAAAATTAATTAATATATAATTGTATAAATTAATTAACAATTGTATAATATAATTAGAGGAGGTGCTTTACATGATAGTTAATGCCACAGAATTTAAAACAAGAGCGGGGAAATATTTAGAAATTGTAGAAAAAGAAGAAATAATAATAACTAGGAATGGGAAGGAAGTAGCAAAGCTAGTGCCTATAACAAAACAAGGTACTCCAAATGCTGACTTTTTATATGGTTTATTATCAAATTTTGAAAATAAGGATGTAACCAAAAAACAAATTCGTGATGAGAGGATAAATAAGAAATATGAAAGTATTGATTGATACGAACGTTATACTTGACGTTTTACTAAAAAGAGAGCCTTTTGCTGAGGATGCATATGCTATATTTAAGATGGCAGATGAAAAAACTATAATGGCTTATATATCTGCTTTTGCGGTTACAGACATATATTATTTTATTAATAAAAATCTTAATCATGATACTTGTTTAAAGGCCATTAAAGCATTATTTAATCTCATGAATGTGGTAAGTGTAACAAAGCAAGACATTGAAAAAGCGATGACCTTTTCAGAATTTAATGATTTAGAAGATGCTTTACAACTACAGTCATTAAAAAAGATTAGAGGTAATTTCATAGTAACTAGAGATGAAGAGTTTAAAAAGTTAACTGATAAAGCGATTTCACCTAAAGATTTTGTACAAAAGGCATTAAAAGATTTTGAAGGTAAAGAAATGTCGGAATTATAAGTGATTCCTCCTCATTTCAAAATTCATTGGAATTTAAGTGAGGAGGAAATTTTTTTTTGAAAAATATATCAAATATTAGTCAAAAAGCATGAAGAAAATAAAAATGATAGGGTGTAATTTACGATTAGAAAATACTTTGAATTTGATTTGGCAAGCAAATTTAAGAAATACTGAAGGAAATTATCCTGTGTTAAGCAGAGTAAATTTTAAATAAAAAATTTTTAACATTAACTTGACAATAATTATTGGCAGTAATATAATTAAATTAAACAAATGTTAACGTGAACAAAAATTTCGTGGGAGAGCTGATTGTATGAAGAATTTTATGGATGAAGATTTTCTATTAAACAACGAAGTTGCTGTTAAACTATTTCATGAATATGCATCAAAGATGCCTATATTTGATTTTCACTGCCATTTGAATCCTAAAGATATTTACGAAGATAAAAAATTTAAAAACATCACGGAAGTTTGGCTTTATGGTGATCACTATAAATGGAGACTTATGAGGAGCAATGGCATCGACGAAAAGTACATTACAGGTGATGCTGATGATTACAGCAAATTTTTAGAGTTTGCAAAAACCATGCCTATGGCTATCGGAAATCCTGTTTTCCATTGGACACACCTTGAACTTCAAAGGTACTTCGGCGTCAATGATTTATTGAACGAAAATACTGCTGCTTCAATATGGGAAAAAGTCAACTCTGTATTAAGTAGCAGCGATTTCAGTGTGAGAAACATCATTAAGAAGTCAAACGTGAAGATACTGTGCACAACAGACGATCCGACAGATAGCCTTGAGTATCATAAACTTTTAAAAGAGGATAAAAGCTTTGATGTAAAGGTTTTGCCTGCTTTTAGACCTGATAAAGGCATAAATATTGACAAGGACGATTTTAGAGATTGGGTCAAAAAGCTTGGAGAAGCAAGTGGAAAAACTATAGAAGATTACGAAGATTACTTAGATGCTTTAAATTCGAGGATGGAGTACTTCGACAGCTTAGGTTGCAGGTTATCAGATCACGCCCTTGACTTTGTAGCTTATGAAGAATCTTCTAAGGAAGAAGTCGATGGCATATTCAAAAAAGCATTGAATGGAGAGGAACTTTCTCAAATTGAGATAGATAAGTTCAAAACAAATATTCTTCAATTTTTAGGGAGAAAGTACAAAGAGCTTGGGTGGGCAATGCAGCTTCACATCGCAGCATTGAGGAATACAAATACGAGGATGTTTAAAAAGTTAGGGCCTGACACAGGCTACGACTCAATAAATGATATTAATATAGCTTATTCCCTCTCTAAGCTTTTAGATTCATTAGAAGCTACAGGGGAACTTCCTAAAACTATATTGTACACGTTAAATCCAAAGGACAATTACGTTTTAGCTGCGCTCATGGGAAGTTTCCAAGGAGAAGGGATTTCAGGGAAAATGCAATTTGGTTCTGCATGGTGGTTTAATGACAACATCGATGGAATGAGAGAGCAGATGAGGACACTTGCAAATGTAGGGCTTTTAAGCAAATTTATAGGAATGGTTACAGATTCAAGAAGTTTTCTCTCATATCCAAGGCACGAATACTTCAGAAGGATACTGTGCAATTTGATTGGCGAATGGGTAGATAGAGGCGAGGTGCCTTACGATTTAGATTTGTTAGGCAAAATAGTGCAGGATATTTCATACAATAATGCAGTCAATTATTTTGGAGTATAGCATTATATAAAGATGTGGAAGGTGCTTAAGATGAGCGTTACAATAAAGGATATAGCAAAACTTGCAAATGTGTCACATACTACAGTTTCCAGAGCTTTGAATGATAGTCCGCAGATAAAAGAGGAGACAAAGGAGAAAATAAAAGAAATCGCTAAAAAGCTTAATTATGTGCCCAATTACAACGCTAAGAGCCTTGTTCTCAATAAATCTTATAATATCGGCTTGTTCTTTTCTACAATCTTCAAAGGAACATCCCCAAGCTTTTTCTATGAGACTGTAAGGGGTGTAAACAGTGCAATTAAAAAAAATTACAATTTAATCATTAGGGGGATAGACGAGTATAAGGACTACTCGTCTATCGAAAAAAACCGTTTTGACGGAATAATTCTTACAAGCCAAAGCGAAAGCGATAATGAATTTATGTACTACGTCATGAGAAAAGGTATACCTCTGGTTGTTCTAAACAGAGAAGTCAATGAAAAATCTGTCGTCAATATACTAAGTGAAGAAAAGACGGGAGCTTACAATGCAGTAAAATACCTAATTGAAAGTGGACATAGAGATATCGCCATAATTGAAGGTAAAGAAGGATTCAAATCAACTGTAGAT
>JASBVU010000218.1 GCA_029960905.1 Thermoanaerobacterium sp. | reverse complement strand
TAATATGTAACCTCTGATGTTCCAAGTTGCTTTACCTGTTTTAATCTTTGAAACTCTTTACTATTTATCAAATCTAAGATCCAAGTTTCATTAATTATAATAAAATTATATATTGGATCTCTAAAATATTTTTTCATAATGGTACTCCTCACTATTATATCGTTTTATTTCACTAAATCATAGATATCATCTTAAAAAATATCAAGCCTTTCATAATTAAATAATTTTGAAAAATTCCCTAATAGCGTAATCAACGAATTTTCCATTTTCTATTACAAAAGTGCATCTTCTATATCTACAATAATTACATTACCATTCTCAGCCTTTTTGTGCAACAGAACCATCGACTTGTGCTTTTATCTTATTTATTTAAAAGTTCTTTGATAAAGTCTATTACATAGATCCTCTTTAATTTGTCATGGCAATACTGATTCGTATAGTTGCGTAAGCATCCATAGCAGCTTGTATCAGCTCTTTCTCCACCGCATTCGCAATTTAAAACAAGATCTAATGTCCTATCTAATACTCTTATAAAGCTTTCTCTATTGGCAATCCTTTTTACTTGTCCGGCTCCGCCTGGGACATCATCAAATAACACAATAGCAGGACTAAAAGGATCTTTAGAATACGCATATAAAGTACCATCAATATCTTGGCGCTCAATCTCCAATTCTCGACAAGCTCCTTCAATTAAACCATACAATAATGACTCCCAAAATCCTTCTTGTGAATTAGAATAACCCATAATTTTTAGCATTAATATATCTGTTTTAAATTCATATCCAAGGGAATAACGCGATAATTTGCCTTTGCAATTTTTGCCCATTGGAGTTTTATGTGACTTTATAGGACTGCCTGTATTAATTTCTGCATAGCCGCAACTTTCACATACTTTAAAGCCTCTCTTACCTGCGCTGTTTATAACTGCTAGCCGCCCATCACCTGCCTTAACATTAATATGAAAACCACATATCTCATAATCATAATTTTCCTCTATTTTTTCACCTTCATCTGCAAAGTACTTCCTTGTACTGTATGTCCTCTCAGGTTTTACCAATGTTGGCTTTTGAAGTTTTCCTGCTATAAATCCAAACTCTGGTGTGATAAATATTCCACGGTTATTTCCAATCTTATGCCCACAAACTTTGCAAGTATCAAGATCATTTTGATTATCTGCAATATTGCTATAATAATTTCCGCAATAATCACAAATAGCATAATTGTATTTAACCGGTTCTCTATCTGGCAATTTTTTAATGTATCTACTAGTCCACAATTTTCCTCCAGCGACAATCTGACTTTCTGGAGCATACTCCGACAGAGCTATTTTTAAATCCCTAGTAAGTTCCAATCCTTTTGCTTCATCACCATGATGATCGACTTTCAGTTCTACAACATCCACAGGAAATCCATACTTGGGAATAACATTATTTTGCGATAAATAATTGAGAATATATCTTCGTTCTAAAGTATTTATCATTCTTTTAATTTCCAATGCCTTTGAATAATCTTTAGCATTTACGCATTCCTTTTCAATATTTCTCAATTCATTAAGATCATTTAACAAATTTGCCTCTGCTTTTTTCAATACGCCTTCTTTATCATCAAGCAAACTATAAACCCATTTCCAATCATTTATGCCAAGCACATCATGTAAATCAGCCGGCACAATTCTCAAAAGGCTTTCTTTCAATTCTATTGGTTTTTTCGACAAAAAATTACTTATTATCGTCGTAATAGGTGTTCCATCTTCTACAAAAAATTTATTAACTTCCCCAAAAAAATTTCGATTTGATTTCCAAAACATAGCTAATGCCACGGCATAAATGTGTCTTTTTATAATCTTTTCATTTTTAATCTCAATGTGAGGCGTTTGAACCTTCCCATTGACAATATTTAACGGATCTAAATAATAGGTGAAATCATGCGATCGCCTTTGGGCAAACGTAAGTACAAATGCTGTCGCACTAGTCCTCCTACCTGCACGTCCTGATCTCTGCACATAATTAGCAGGCGTCGGAGGTACATTTCTCATAAACACCGTCTCTAAATCTCCTACATCAACGCCTAATTCAAATGTAGTAGAACTACTTAAAACATTGATCTCACCTTTTTCAAATTTTCTTTGAATTTCTGCTGCCGTCTCAGTGGTAAGTTGTGCAGTATGCTCACTTGTTTTTAGTTTCAACGGAAGTATATCTGTATAAAGCTTTCTATAGTGATTATCTTTAAATATATTCTTTGGATCGCACTCAATTAAATGGCCATCACACCGATAGGTGGGACAAACTCCTAAAACATTGTGTAACGTAAGCCTATTGCATTTAGTACATCTGTACCATTTTATTGACTCATCCATTATAGAAGGTACGATTTTCCAATAATCTAAATTTAACCTATATACTTGTCCAACACCATTACGCTCAAAATGACTTGATAGATATTTATTCCAAAATGATTTACTATTTGCCAATAATTTCTCCCAAAGTATTTTCAGAAATTCTTCTATTTCATCGCGGTTAATATCCTTCCCCTTTGCTTTAAAAAAACGCATCAGAAAATCAAGGCGCGTATTGTTTCTCATAGCATTGTTTCTTCCTTTAGAATAAGGTATCCAGCTATATATATAACCAGGTACCGCATAATTATATTTAAAATAAAATTCTCTATTTAATGGTGCAAAAAATTGGTCTTTGGGGCTTACACTATCAGGAAAGCAAATAGCGCCGTTTTTCCTTATGCTATCTAAAAGAACCATCATCAAACCAGTCATCTCATCTTCCGAAAGATTCCAAGGATCACTTTTAAACCCTCTTGCAAAATGTACATCAGGTGGTATAACAGGAGTAAATCCTAAAAGTCCAAGTGACTCCAAACTGGTTGAACCACCTCTTCCCATAAACTCATAAAGCACACATTTCCAAGCTTCTTCCTCTAATTGTTGTTGACTTAAATCAAAAATCTTTAAATCACTTAAAAATCTTTTTAAATATACAGCTAAATCCTCTATCCTCCATTCATTATTAATAACTTTGTCCTTATATTTTTCCAATGTCATGATGATAAAACGTCTTTGTAAAATTTGATTATAAGACGTTTGTAAATACGTAGAAAAAAACGCTGCATCCTGCCTACTATCAGAGAATATAAGCATTCTACGGTTGCTCTCAGTTACATCACTTTCTGATATATCATCATCCCACAATGAATCTTCATTTTTATCGCTATCTTTTTTATCAACATCTTCATCCGGAATCTCTTGGTAAAGAGCCGTTGATAAAACACTTGTAGCAGCTTCACTTCCAATGACAAATCTTCTTGCTACCGAGCCTATCGTATTCATCATTCCACAAGCTGGGCATTTATGCAACAAACCCTTTTTGCTATCGCTTTTTACAACACGAACTTCATATTCTTTACCACAATGACAAAAATCACCTGTTTCATTTATCTCTCTTATAGCTCCACACTTACCGCAAAGCACATATTCTTTTTCTGAAAAATCTACATCTTCGCCAGATGAAACTATCTCATCTTCGTTTTCCGGAACAAGCTCTTTGTTCTCAAGCAGTAAAAAATATTCTAGACTGCTATTATCTTCTAAATAATGATATCCAGGTTGTTTTAAAAAATTTATATTGTCCTTTCTATCAATTTCACCTACTAAATATATAGAATTACACTGAGAACAAGTTGCAATTTCAAAAACTCTGTATTCATGTCCTTTTTCATCTTCTATCCATTCACGTCTTTCTAAATACAAACATCTCTCAGGAAAAAGAGAAATAAAGCCTCCTTCAAGGGCGCGCACAAAAAGATGATACCTTGCAGGAAGCAAAGGCTGTTCATTTGCACCCATTTTTGCGTTATTTGCCAAGTGGACTAATGAAACTAAAAGTTGCTGCTTATTGCTTTCATCTTCAAACAAGGCATCGGCAATCTTCGATAAATACTGAGGTTTTTCTTCTAACTTAGTTTGCAATGTAATCAACCGACTATCAGAACTTAATGCAATATAAATGAATTTTCTCCAATCCCCATCTGATTTTCCCTTGGCCTCATCTAAAACATCAACAGGGATACCTGCTTTCAGCCCTTTTTCAATTAAGATTTCAATTTTATTTGCATCATTTCCTTCAACTATTTCAGACCATATATTGTAAATATTAGAATCAGGTCTATATCGACTTTC